>JBEGTK010000001.1:0-14735 GCA_041179445.1 Actinomycetota bacterium
CGAACCCGGAAGCTAAGACCTCCTGCGCCGATGGTACTGCAAGGGTGACCTTGTGGGAGAGTAGGACACCGCCGGACTTAATTTAGAAAATGGCCACCTCAGTGTGAGGTGGCCATTTTTATTTAACGTGATTTTTGCAATTCATTGCGAGAATTGATTCGGGAGAACAAGATGAACGATGATCAAAAGCCATTTCGCGCTAAGCGCGAGGCGGGCAACCGTTCGTCACGCTCAGAAGTTGAGCGCCCAGACTGGCAGAAACGCGTTGCCGTTGCTCCAGATCCACTAAAAGCCAAGTCGCCGGTTATTCCTGACGCGATTACGGCAAATGATTTGCCGCTTCAGGTTCGTGTGCAGTTGAAGACACTTACCGAAGAGAATGCCGAGCGAGTTGCTCGACACCTCGCAATGGTCGGTTTGTTGATTGACCAAGACCCTGAGCTCGCGCACGCGCACGCGATGGCGGCTGTATCGAGAGCCGCACGAATCGGGCTAGTGCACGAATTCGCAGGCTCAACGGCCTACGCAGTCGGCGACTACGCGTTAGCCATCCGTGAATTGTTGACCCACAGACGCATCTCTGGCTCTAACGAGCAGATTGCCCTGATCGTCGACAGCGAGCGAGGAATGGGTCGCCCAGACCGAGCGCTCGAAGCTGGCCGCGCTGTTGATCGAGCCAAGATTTCGGCCGAGGCTCGAGTGAACCTGGCAATCGCGATGTCAGGCGCTCGCCTCGATCGCAACGAACCTGACCTTGCTTTAGTTGAGCTCGAGATTCCAGAGCTGAACCCAGCAAAAGTTTTTGAATACAGTGTTCCGCTATTTATTGCCTATGCAGAGTGTCTTCGTGAATTGAAGCGCGACGCCGAGGCAAAGAAGTGGGACGACCTAGCAACCCGAGCTGAAAGGCAATTCGAAATGAATGACAAGCCAGACGAAGAGAAATTCGAAATCATCGAAGAAATCGAAATACCGGTTCTTTCTGACCGACCAAAGACTGAGCACACTGATGGAGAGCGCAAGCCTCGCCCTTCTCTAGACGAGGTTCGCAAGTCTCGCAACACTTTCGGTGGCGCCGGTCACCAGGGCGGCAACAAATTTGGCAACACCAACAATTCATCGCGTGAAAACAAGGGTGGCGGCCGAGGAAAGTTCGGCGGAAGTCGTGGCCGCTAAGCTCTGGGGAACTTATGACACCTTGCTTGCTGATCTAGACGGCGTCGTCTACGAAGGAAAGCAGGCGATTCACCACGCGGTCGAAAGCATCAACAAACTGCAGGCCGAAGGTGTTGCGGTTGGCTATTTAACAAACAACTCTTCTCGCAAACCAGAAACAATTGCTGAACAACTTTGCGGCTTCGGTTTGAAAGTCGAATCGGGCGATATTATCGGCTCGGCTCAAACCGGTGTCGAATTGCTTTCAACTTTGATTCCTGCAGGATCAAAGGTCTTGGTTGTCGGGGGCGAAGGGCTTAGGTCTCGAGTTGCCGAGTCTGGTTTTGTTGTTGTTGATTCTGCAGACGATAAGCCTGCCGGAGTTATTCAAGGATTCGCTCCAGATGTCGCTTGGAGAAACTTGGCTGAAGCCGCTTTTGCTATTCAGGCCGGGGCAAAGTGGGTAGCCACCAACTCTGATTGGACCCTTCCTCAAGAGCGCGGACTTGCACCGGGCAACGGCACCCTAGTTTCTGCCGTGCACACGGCCGTAGGGCAGCTTCCGCTAGTTGCCGGAAAGCCTGAACCGGCAATCTTTCACACGGCACTTCGCCAGTTTGCAAGTTCATCGGCGCTCTTCGTTGGCGACCGCATCGACACAGACATAACCGGCGCAAATCGTGCCGGCATCGCCGCAGCCCTTGTAATGACTGGGGTCAGCACTCGAAAAGAACTTCTCGGCATCAAGCCCGAGGGCCGGCCAAAGTATGTCTTGAACGACTTGAGTGAACTGCTTGTGGCCTATGTCGAACCTAAGAAGACCAAACGAGGTTTTTCGTGCGGAAAATCAGAGGTCGAACTGCTTGGCAACAAGGTTGTCGTAACAGTCGGAGACCCTGCAAGCCACGACGCGCTAAAGGCAGCTTGTGCCGTTATCTGGAATAGCGATACTCCAATTTATGCGCTTGAAGTAGAGCCAGCGCTATACGAGTAGCGCAAACTGGCCAGGCGTCAATGTGCCGAGCCAAAAGATAGTCTTATAGAGAGGTAAACATGTCAGCAGAACTTATTGAACAATTGACGGCAGAGATCGAGCGCATCAAGTCGCTTCCTCTTGCCGAGCAGCCGAGCGCATTTTCGGCGTTGCGTGACCTTCTTGAAAACACCCTCAACTCTTCTGACGGCAACTAAGTGCGCGCCGACATTGCTCTTGTTGAGCGCGGTCTAGCTCGATCAAGAAATCACGCATCTTCGCTGATCGAGGCCAAGCGCGTGCTTGTCGCAGGCAAAGAAGTTAGAAAATCTTCGCAAGAAATCACGGATGAAACCGAGATTGTTGTTCTCGAGGCAATTGAATATGTGAGCCGCGCAGGGCACAAGTTAGCTCGCGCGCTAGATGAGTTTGCTGAAATCGAAGTTGCAGGCAAGAACGCACTCGACATCGGCGCTTCTACCGGGGGCTTTACAGATGTATTGCTGAGACGCGGAGTTGACTTGGTTGTCGCCGTCGATGTTGGGCATGACCAGATGGTTCAGGAACTCTATGACCACATCCGTGTTTACCCGCTTGAGGGAGTGAACGCCCGCGAGCTTTCTATTGATTCACTTGCCGATGCGACTCGCTTGCCAATTGATGAGCGTTTCTTTGGTCTTGTTGTTGCCGATGTCTCTTTCATCTCGCTGACGTTGGTTTTGCCTGCAATGAAACGCGTTGCACCTAATGCTGAATTCGTCTTGCTCATCAAGCCTCAGTTTGAAGTTGGAAAAGATTCGCTAAGCGCTAATGGCATCGTCAACGATCACCGCCTAAGGGCTGGTGCTATCAAACAGGTCGTTGATTGCGCCGATGAGCTCGGATTAGGTGTGCGTGGCCTGGTGCGCTCAGGGCTTCCGGGCACCCACGGAAACGTTGAATATGTGCTGTGGATTAGTTCCACCGAGCCTAAAAATGGGTCAAAATGGACAGAACAAATCGAGCTAATTGCTAGGGAGGGCAAGTGACAGATTCGCGAAGAATTCTGGTTGTCGCCCATACCGGTCGCGCCGAGGCCGTAACTGCTGCCCTTGAAACCTGCGAGCAACTGCTGTCGTTTGGAATCATTCCTGTGATGACAGCCGACGAGTTGGTCGATTGTCGGTCAAAGTCGACAACTCCGGCACATCTTGCCGCAATTAACTCTGTTCTTGAGCTCGCCTCAGATTGCCCGGTTGAAGATCTAGAACTCGTAATGGTTCTAGGTGGCGACGGAACAATCTTGAAAGCGGCAGAGATTGTTAGAGAAGCTCAGACTCCATTGATGGGCATCAACCTAGGGCACGTAGGCTTTCTTGCCGAGAGCGAGCGCGATGGTTTGCGCGACGCGGTTGCTCGTGCGGCTAAGCGGGATTACCTGGTTAAAGAACGTTTGACCCTCGATGTTTCGGTGGTCGTAGATTCAAAAGTTGTTTATCGAACCTGGGCGCTCAATGAAGCAACAGTTGAGAAGAGCGCGCGCGAGCGCATGCTCGAGGTAGTTGTAGAAGTTGACCACCGTCCACTTTCAAGTTTTGGCTGCGATGGAATCGTCATGTCGACTCCAACCGGCTCTACCGCCTATGCCTTTTCTGCAGGTGGTCCGGTAGTTTGGCCGTCAGTGCAGGCGTTGCTTATGGTTCCGCTGAGTGCTCACGCTCTTTTTGCAAGGCCACTTGTGATTAATCCAGATTCGAGCATGGCCGTAGAAGTGCTTCAGCGAAGCGCTGGTCACGGAGTCTTGTGGTGTGACGGCAGACGCACATTCGAGCTTGCGCCCGGATCGCGAGTAGAAGTCAAAAAGTCTCAGAAGCCGGTTCGTTTGGCTCGACTTCACCAAGGTCCGTTTACCGACCGTCTAGTTCGCAAGTTTGCGTTGCCGGTCGATGGCTGGCGAGGTCCTGCTTCGGCATGATTAACGAGATTTACATTCGAGACCTCGGTGTAATTCGCGAGGCTAGATTGCCTTTTAAGCCCGGGCTTAATGTCTTAACGGGTGAAACGGGTGCCGGAAAGACGATGGTGCTCACCGCGTTGGGCTTGCTTTTGGGCGAGCGATCAGATGCGGCAGCTGTTCGGTTCGGCTCTAACCAGGCTTTAGTTGAAGGTCGTTGGTCGGGTCTACCTAGCGGGGTGGCGACCAGAGTTCAAGATGCTGGCGCAACTCTTGAAGACGACGAGTTGCTAGCAAACCGAACAGTCTCCAATGAAGGAAAGTCGAGAGCATCTCTTGGCGGCGTTTCGGTGCCGGTGGGTTTGCTCGGCGAAATCGGAAATCAACTCGTTGTCGTTCACGGACAATCAGATCAAATTCGTCTAAAGTCAGCTGCTGCGCAGCGTGAAGCTCTCGACCTATTTGCACAAATCTTTGAGCTGCTTGCCGATTATCGCGAGCAATACAACTCCTATAAGAAGGCCGAGCAAAACTTAAACCTCGTTCTGAGCAACAAAGCGGCTAATGCCGCCGAGTTGTCTGACCTGCTTTCGGATCTTGAAGAGATCGAGAAGATCGCACCTAAGCCTGGCGAAGACGTCGAGTTGGCTGACTTGGCTAATCGATTGAGCAATGTTGAGGCTTTGCGCGCGGCGGCAGTGACTGCTCACGAAGCGCTTTCTTCAGAACAGGATCAGCCAGACGTCAACCTGCTTATTGCCGCTGCACGAAGGTCGCTCGAACACCAGTCATCTAACGATCCAACCTTGAATGAGCTTGCGCAGAGGCTTCAAGAACTCGGCTATCAAGCCGCCGATGTGGCCGGTCACCTTGCAAGTTACATCGCATCGCTCGATGGCGACTCTGAATTATCGCTAGATGAGATTCAATCGCGTCGGGCCCAGCTAAACCTATTGCTCAGAAAACACGGACCAACTCTCGAAACTGTCTTTGAATTCTCAGAAGCGGCTAGCAAGAGGGTTCTCGAACTCGATGACTCAGACGAACGAGTAGAGCAGTTGCGAGCTGAAATTGCTTCGAGCCTAAGTCTTGCCAGCAAGCTAGCCGAAGAGATTTCAACACGCAGACTTGAGGCGGCGGTTCGTCTTTCGAACGAGGTAAATCAAGAGTTGGCTGGTCTGGCCATGGCTGGTGCCCAACTCGTGGTTGAAGTCACCGCCCAAGAAGATCTTGGCCCTCACGGAAAAGACCAGGTGAGTTTGATGCTGCGCAGTTATGCTGGTTCAGAGCCTAGGCCTATTTCCAAGGGTGCCAGCGGGGGAGAGCTTTCTCGCATCATGCTTGCCCTAGAAGTGGTCTTGGCCAAAGGGTTGACCACCCCAACCTTCATTTTTGACGAAGTCGACGCCGGAGTCGGCGGAGCAGCAGCGATCGAGGTTGGCAAGCGTCTTGCCAGGCTGAGCAAGGACGCCCAGGTAATCGTGGTCACCCATCTGGCTCAGGTTGCCGCATTCGCAGACAACCACTTGAGGGTATTGAAATCAAGCGCAGGCGACGTGACCGAATCTGACGTCGAGACCCTTTCTGGCGAGGCACGCGAGGCCGAATTGGCACGCATGCTTTCTGGCCTTTCTGACTCGGCAACCGCTAGGGAACACGCCATCGAGCTCATGTCGTTGGCAAAAGCAACCTCTGATTTGAGATAAACTGAACTTCCATGGCAGATGCAATGGATACCTCAAAGACAAGACACATTTTCGTCACCGGAGGTGTCGCATCCTCTCTAGGCAAGGGTCTGACTGCCTCAAGTCTCGGAAATCTTCTAAGCGCACGTGGTCTTCACGTGGTTATGCAAAAGCTTGATCCATATCTAAACGTTGACCCAGGCACGATGAATCCGTTTCAGCACGGTGAAGTGTTTGTGACCGATGATGGTGCAGAGACCGATCTCGATATCGGCCACTATGAACGCTTTCTAGACATCAACTTGTCGCAGGCCGCAAACGTGACAACCGGCCAGATCTATTCGACCGTTATTCAGCGTGAACGCCGCGGCGAATATCTTGGTGACACCGTTCAGGTAATTCCGCACATTACCGACGAAATTAAGCGCCGCATGAGACTGCAGGCTCACGAGACTCCTGCTCCTGACGTAATCATCACCGAAATCGGTGGAACCGTTGGCGATATCGAATCGCAGCCATTTCTCGAAGCAGCGCGTCAGGTTCGTCACGAGGTTGGTCGCGACAACGTCTTCTATGTTCACGTTTCGCTAGTTCCATATCTCGGTCCTTCAGGTGAGCTAAAGACCAAGCCAACTCAGCACTCGGTTGCAACTTTGCGTTCTATCGGAATCCAGCCAGATGCCGTGGTTTGCCGCTCTGACCGAGCTCTTCCGGCATCAATCAAGAACAAAATTGCTCTGATGTGTGACATCGATGTGAAAGCTGTTGTGAATGCGGCTGATGCTTCGAGCATCTATGACATTCCAACCGTGCTTAACGAAGAGGGTCTAGACAGTTACATCGTCGAGAAGCTCGGATTCGAAGCTAAAGAAGTCGACTGGTCGCACTGGGCTCCTGTTCTTCAGGCAGTGCACGAGCCAAAGCATGAAATCAAAATCGCACTTGTCGGAAAGTACATTGATCTTCCTGATGCTTATCTTTCTGTAACCGAAGCAATTCGCGCTGGCGCTTTTGCAAACCAGGCGAAGGTCAACATCAAGTGGGTCGCGTCTGATCTTTGCGAAACCGAAGCAGGAGCACAAGAGCACCTCGGCGATGTCGATGGAATCTGTATTCCTGGTGGTTTTGGTGTTCGAGGCATCGAAGGAAAACTCGGCGCACTGAAATTCGCTCGCGAAAACAAGATTCCGACGCTCGGTCTCTGCCTTGGTTTGCAATGCATGGTTATTGAGTACGCACGCAACATGGTCGGGCTCGAAAGTGCATCTTCTACTGAGTTTGACCCTGAAGCGAAGCATCCGGTTATTGCAACCATGGCTGAGCAGGTAGACATTCTTGCTGCCGGCGACATGGGTGGAACAATGCGACTTGGTCTCTACGAAGCAAAGCTCAAGCCAGGTTCGATTGTTGCTGAGGTTTATGGAGCAGAGTCGGTTTCTGAGCGTCACCGTCACCGCTACGAGGTCAACAACTCGTTCCGCGACCAGATCTCGGCTGCCGGACTCGTTTTCTCGGGCACCTCTCCAGATGATCACTTGGTTGAGTATGTTGAGTTGCCTCGCGAAGTTCACCCTTATTACGTAGCCACTCAAGCTCACCCTGAATTCCGTTCACGTCCGACAAAGGCACACCCGTTGTTCAAGGGTCTGATTGTCGCCGCACTTGAGCGTCAGCAGGCAAGCAAGCTTTTTGAAGCCGCCGATGCCTAAAGATCAGCCTTTCGCTTCGAACGTGAGTTCGAGCGAGGTTGTCTTTGAAGGCATGATTTGGAATGTAGTCAGCGAACGATTCATGTTCGCTGACGAGGAGCTGACCCGCGAATTTGTTCAACACCCGGGTGCGGTAGCCGTATTAGCCCTGAATAACCAGGGTCAGGTCTTAATGATCAGGCAATACCGCCACCCAGTTCGAGAGTTTCTTTGGGAGATACCGGCTGGCTTGCTTGATGTCTCGGGCGAAAGCAAAGTTGAGGCTGCTGTTCGTGAACTCGTCGAAGAGACCGGCTATCAGACGCAATCGATTGAACCCTTGATCGACTTCTATACGACGCCCGGCGGAAACAGCGAGATGATTTCGGTTTTCTTGGCGCGAGATTTAACTTTTGTTGGTCGCCCCGAGGTTCAAGAGGGCGAAGAGCGCGAACTGATTGTTGACTGGTTTGATTTTGACGACGCGGTTCAGTCGGTGTTAGCTAGCGAAATAAAGAGCCCGAGCGCGGCTGTCGCAATCATGGCTCATGCGCTTAAACAGCGAGGCTAAACATGGGTTCGCAGAAATTCATTGACGGCTTCCTTCGGCAGTTGTCAATCGAACGCGGCATGGCAAAGAACACAATTGCTGCCTATCGCCGCGATTTAGCAAATTACTCGAAGTATTTAGAGTCTGTTCACATCGAGTCTCTCGATCAAGTTACCGAGTTGACCGTTGCTGACTACGCTCAGTCGCTCTCGCAAAAGCAGGGACTTGCCTCATCGAGTATTGCCCGCATGCTTGCGGCAGTGCGCGGACTGCACAAGTATCTGCTTCAAGAGAATCTTCTAGCGAACGATGTTGCATCTTCGGTGAAACCTCCAAAAGCTCCGAGAAATTTGCCAAAGGCAATTTCGCTAAGTGAAATCGAAGCCTTGCTGGCGGCAGCTGGCCCAGACCCTGATTCTGAAGATGCGATTTCGAGCATCAGGCTGCGTGACAGGGCCTTGCTCGAGTTGCTCTATGCAACTGGCGGGCGCGTAAGCGAAATCGTGAATCTAGACCTCGACGACCTAGTTGACCCGACCTTGGTCAGGCTCTTTGGCAAAGGCTCGAAAGAACGAATTGTGCCGGTCGGTCGATTCGCTCAAAAGGCCTTGGCGGCATACCTGGTCAGAATTCGACCTGGATTGGTTTCTCTTGGAAAGGGCACTCCCGCTCTGTTTCTAAATCAGCGGGGTTCGAGGCTCAGCCGGCAAAGCGCCTGGCAGATCATCGCCAATGCCGCCGAAAACGCCAATCTTTCAGGCTTGGTATCGCCGCACACCCTCAGGCATTCATTTGCGACTCACCTCTTGGAGGGTGGCGCAGACGTCAGGGTGGTTCAGGAGCTCCTTGGCCACTCGTCGGTGGCAACCACTCAGATTTATACGCTCGTGACAGTTGACCGCCTGCGTGAAATCTATGCCACGGCTCATCCGAGAGCCAAGAAATAGCCCGAAATCTAGGGGCTCAAGGGTTGGGTAGGCTAGTACTAACTTCACCCGGGAGGATTCAAGTGGCTAAAAAAGCAGAGGTTGACACCCGCTTCGCTATACCTAAAAAGCTCGCCTCCCACGGCCCCGCGCGAATCATTGCCATGTGCAATCAAAAAGGTGGGGTTGGCAAAACCACAACGGCTGTGAACCTAGCTGCCGCTCTCGCCGAGTATGGACGCAAGGTTCTTGTTGTCGATTTCGACCCTCAAGGCGCATTGAGTACTCATCTCGGTGTGATTGCCGTCCCTGGCGAGATAGCAACAATTTATGAACTCATGAAGGGCTCTATCAAAGACCCGCACGAGGTTATTCGAAGGTCACCGGTAAAAAACCTTGACCTGATTCCGGCAAACATCGATCTTTCTGTTGCCGAAATTGAATTAGTCAATGAAGTTGCGCGCGAAAGCATTCTCGCCAATATTCTTCGAAAAGTATCAGATGAGTACGACGTAATTATCATCGACTGCCAGCCGTCGCTTGGCTTGCTGAACGTCAACGCGTTGACCGCGGCTCACGGAGTTCTGATTCCTATGGCGACAGACTTCTTTGCACTCCGAGGCGTGGCCTTGCTCAAAGATCAGATCAACAAAGTACAAGAGCGATTGAATCCGGCACTAAAGCTCGATGGAATTTTGGTGACGCTGCACGAGCGAACTCTGCACTCAAAAGAGGTTCTAGATCGACTTCAAGAAGCGTTCGAAAGCTTTGTTTTCAAAACTCAAATTGCTCGCACGGTTAAGTTCAAAGATGCAACCGTGGCTCAGCTGCCGATTACCGCTTATGCGCCGACTTCTGAAGCGGCTGAAAGCTATCGGGCAGTAGCAAGAGAATTGGTTTCTCGTGGCTGCGCCCCTTAGCAATCAGGTTGACGAAATCGGAGAGCACTCTGGCGGATTTTCTCTCAGCCTGGGTAACTTCGATGGTCCTTTCGATTTGCTGCTGTCGCTAATTAGCAAGCACGAACTAGACATCACCGAAATCGCTCTGAGCAAAGTCACTGACGAATTTATTTCTTATCTAAAGACTCTCGACGAAGACGAAGAGCTTGAGCAAGCAAGTGAATTTTTGGTCGTTGCTGCCACATTGCTCGATTTGAAGATCGCAGGGCTCTTGCCTAAGGGTGAGGTAGTTAATCCTGAAGACGTTGCGATGCTTGAGGCGCGAGACCTATTGTTTGCCCGACTCTTGCAGTACCGAGCATTCAAAGACATCTCGGCTTGGTTTAATTCAAGTTTCAATCTTGAAGCGACTCGCACGGCCCGTGATGTTCGAGTAGAAGAGCGCTTTAGAGAGCAGAAGCCAGAGTTGGTCTGGACCATCTCGCTCGAAGATTTCTCAAGGCTAGCCGAAGAGGTAATGACGCCTAAGGTCATTCCTGGGGTTGGCTTGACGCACCTGCACGCGCCAAGAGTTAGCATTCGAGAGCAAGCGGCAGAAGTTATCACAATGCTTCGAGGCAAGTCGAGCCTCACATTTCGCGACATCATTGGCGCGGTTAAAGACAGGGCAGTCGTTGTCGCGCGCTTCTTGGCGGTGCTCGAACTTTATCGACTTTCTGCCATCGCCTTTGAGCAAGACAGCCCGCTTGGCGACTTGACCATTACCTGGCGAGGCAACGCCTTTGACGACGAACAACTAGCAGCACTTGGAGCAGATTATGAATCTTGATGAACAGGCGACAACTCCCGAAGAGGCTGTGATTGACGAGAATTTCGAACTTACCGAGAAGGTTGAAGTCACTGAGACCGTCGAGCCACTCGGTGAGGTCGAGCTTCGAGCAGCGGTTGAGGCAATTCTCATGATCACCGATGCGCCGATTTCGTTGCTTGCCATTGCGGCAGCGTTGGAAAACCCGGTTAACGCTGTTCGTGAAGCCGTTTTGAGTTTGCAGGCAGATTACAACGGCGAGAACGGCACAACCCTTCGCGGTTTTGAACTGCGCGAAGTTGGTGGGGGTTGGCGCATTTTTGTTCGCCAGGATTTCGACTGGGCAGTTCGCATGTTTGTTGCCAATGAAAGCCCATCTAAGTTGTCGCAGGCAGCTCTCGAAACACTCGCTGTCATTGCCTATAAACAGCCAATTTCTCGTGGTCAAGTTGCGTCTATTCGCGCGGTAAACGTCGATTCGGTTGTAAAAACCTTGCTGAGCCGAGGTTTGATCACAGAGCTATTTACTGACAGCGAAACGGGAGCAATCAACTATGGAACGACTCCGCTCTTGCTAGAGCTGCTTGGCATCAACTCGCTTGAAGACCTGCCTTTGATTAGTCCATATCTTCCAGATGCGAATACCAACTTCGATGCCGCACTCTAATCTCGAAGACGAGCAGGGCGTTCGCCTGCAAAAAGTAATGGCTGCCGCTGGTGTTGCATCTCGTCGCGTTTGCGAAGACCTAATTGCTCGAGGTCAGGTAACCGTCAATGGCAAGCGAGTCACTGAGCTCGGCACTCGAGTTAACCCAGACGTAGACAAAATCTCGGTGAGCGGAATGCCGATTCAGCTTGACGTGTCAAAGGTTTACCTCGCTCTAAACAAGCCTGTGGGAGTTGTTAGCAGCATGGCTGACGAAAATGGCAGGGCAGACCTCAGTCAATTCGTTGAGGGCTATGAGCGAGTGTTCAACGTGGGTCGTCTTGATGCTGAAACCAGCGGACTCATTATTATGACGAACGATGGCGATTTGGCGCACAAGCTTGCTCACCCAAAGTTTGGCGTCACCAAGACCTACGTTGCTCGCGTGCAGGGCGTCGTTGAACCAGCAATTGTTCACAAATTGCTGAGCGGATTCGACCTAGAAGACGGATTCATCAAGGCTGACAAGGCGAAAATCGTTCAGCTTTCTCAAACTGAGAGCCTGCTTGAAATCGAATTGCACTCGGGCCGAAACAGAATTGTTCGAAGAATGTTCGACTTTCTGGGGCATCCGGTTCTTGGCTTGGTTCGCAAGCAATTCGGCTCTATTCAGCTCGGGCCATTGAAGGCTGGCAAGGTGCGCGAACTAAGTAAAATAGAGGTCGGTGCTTTGCTAAAAGCTGCCGAAGGTAAATCAATGCGGCAGTCGCAGGCGGCCAAGAAGGCCCCGCACGTTGCGCAAGCTAAGACAAGAGGGCGGTAGCTCATGGCACTTCGAGCCATTCGCGGAGCGATTCAGTTAGAGACTGATGAGCGCGAACACCTTCTAAAGTCGACCGCAGAACTGCTTTCTAAGGTTTTGCACGTCAACAACATTGAAAACTCAGCTCTTGTATCGATTTTGTTCACAGCAACACCAGACATCACAAGCGAGTTTCCGGCGCTAGCGGCGCGTGAACTTGGCCTTGGCGATGTTCCGCTCATGTGCTTCGTCGAAATGAATGTTAAAGGCGCTCTTGACCGGGTTGTGCGAGTAATGGTCTATGCCGACATTGCAACTAGTCGTCAAGAAATTCAACACGTGTATTTGCGCGGAGCGACAGCTTTGCGATTGGACCTAGCCCAGTGACATCTCGAACCAAGGGCAGCGTGCGAATTGTTGGCGCAGGGCTGCTCGGCACCAGCATTGGATTAGCGCTCAGCAAATTAGGCGTTGACGTTATTGTTGCCGACCAGTCACCGGCAGTTCAATCGCTTGCGATTGACTATGGTGCCGGACGCGCCGAAAAGCCTGACGATCAACCAAGCATGATTGTTGTCTGTGTGCCGCCAGATGTCACTGCGAACGTAATTGCTCGCGAGATTACAGCTTTTCCAAACGCATTCATTACAGACGTTGCGAGCGTCAAGTCAGAAATTTTGACCGAGTTGAAGTCTGCAGGAGTTGACCTTCGAAACTATGTTGGTTCGCACCCGATGGCCGGTCGCGAGCGAGGCGGAGCGGCATCTGGTCGAGCAGACCTATTTGCGGGCAGAGTCTGGGTAGTTTCACCTAATGAACAGAGCAGCGCTGAAGCAATCAAGCGCATTGAAGATCTAGCACTCGACTTGGGTTCGGCATCGGTTCAAGTTTCAGCCCAAGACCACGATCGAGCAGTGGCGGTTGTTTCACACGTGCCACAGTTGGTTGCCAGTCTCACAGCGTCGACGCTCTTGCAGGCGAACGCCGAGGACATCGAACTAGCTGGGCAGGGCATCCGTGACACCACAAGAATCGCTGCAAGCGACCCAAAACTTTGGCTTCAAATATTGACTGCCAACTCTGAGCAGGTAGTCAAGGTTCTCAAGTCTTTTCAGTCTCAACTTCAAGGAGTTATTGGCGCCTTAGAAGATACATCAGCGCCAGGCTCTTTATCGACCATTAGTAATGCGCTGAGTGACGGAAATCTCGGGGTAGCGAAACTTCCGGGCAAGCATGGCTCAAAGGCAACGAATTATTCGCTAATCACGGTCATGATCGACGACAAGCCAGGTGAGCTGGCTCGTCTGCTCACTGAAATTGGCGAGATTGGCGTAAACCTTGAAGAAATTAAGCTCGAACACTCACCAAGCAGCGCTGTAGGCCTGGTTGAGGTTTCGGTTTTGCCAGAGGCTGAACCAACCTTGGTGGCAGAGCTCGTAACTAGAAACTGGAAGCTGGTCGGCTAATGGCAGATATTGTTGTAGCCATAGACGGCCCAGCCGGTTCGGGAAAATCGAGCGTAAGCAAGCAACTTGCCCGCAAATTCGATTTTGCGTACCTTGACACTGGCGCGGCTTACAGAGCGCTTGCCTGGGCTACTTTGAACGGCCTCGAATTCTCAAAACTCGAATCAGGTGAGTTCGAAAGCGAATTCGATTATCAGATCTCAACAGACCCCGACGATTTTTGGGTGCGCGTTGGCGACAGTGACGTAACAGAAGCTATTAGATCTTCGCTCATTTCGGAGTCTGTAAGTGCTGTCGCAAAGATTCAAACGGTTAGAGACTTCATGAAGAGGCTAACTAGGTCGATTGTAGAAGCGAGCAAACTCAAGGGAGCAATCGTTGAGGGGCGCGACATCACCACGGTGGTGTTTCCTGATGCCATTTCTCGCATCTTGCTCACTGCGTCTGAAGAGGTGCGATTGCAGCGTCGTTCGGCAGAAATCTCGGCAACTAGCACTAACGCTGTTGTGAACCAGGTTTCAAAGCGCGATGCGAGCGACTCAAAGATTGTCGACTTTATGAATGCCGCTGACGGAGTGACGCTTGTTGACTCTTCAGACCTTAACTTTGAACAGACCGTTGAGGTCATGTCTGCTCAAATCGAAGCTGACCTGAAAGCGAGAACAAAATGAGCGAAGAAGATTTCAAATTTGAGGCAATCTCTGAGGAGTTTCTAGAGAAACTGCGCGAGGTCTCTGACAAAGACGCCGAGACCAAGGCAAAAGCCATGCGCATGGGCCTCGAGGAGTATGACCTAGAGCCAGAAGACCTCGACGTTCTCGCGACCGAGCTGGGTTTTGAAGACGAGCCGCTGTATCTGCCTGCGCTGCCAGTTTTAGCGATTGTTGGCAGACCAAACGTCGGCAAGTCGGCGCTGGTAAACCGAATTCTTGGCAGAAGAGAAGCGGTAGTTGAAGACAAGCCAGGCGTCACCCGCGACCGTGTTTCTTATAAAGCCGAATGGAATGACCGAAAATTCACTTTGGTCGACACCGGTGGCTGGGAGCCAGACGCAAAAGGTATTGATAAGTCGGTAGCCATGCAGGCTGAAATCGCTATCGAGCTCACGTCAGCAGCTAGCTCGTGGTGCACGTCTAACCGAGTTGCTAAAGCAGCCACAGTATTCTCCATACCCAGTTGAAGAGCAGACCGTTTCGATCTG
>JBEGTK010000002.1:0-14565 GCA_041179445.1 Actinomycetota bacterium
CGCCTCAACCGTGCCAGTGACGTCGCGCAGGGCATAGAGCTTCTTGTCTGCCGGGGCAAGACCTGAGCCGGCGGCGCAGATAACCGCGCCAACTTCGGCCAACTGGCGGTGCATCTCTTCGTTGCTGAGGTTCGCGCGCCAGCCCTTGATTGACTCGAGCTTGTCGAGGGTGCCACCTGTGTGGCCGAGACCGCGACCCGAAAGCTGAGGCACGGCAACGCCGAAGACCGAGGCAAGCGGAGCGAGCGGCAAAGTGATCTTGTCGCCGACGCCACCTGTCGAGTGCTTGTCAGAGGTTGGCATCGAAAGGTCGCTGAAGTCGAGACGCTCGCCGCTCGCAATCATTGCTGCGGTCATATCGCTGATTTCGCGACGGTTCATTCCGTTTAGCAGAATTGCCATCGCCATCGAAGACATCTGCTCGTCTGCAACCGAACCCTTTGTGTAACCATCGATGAGCCAGTTGATTTGCTCGGTTGAAAGCTCGCCGTGTTCGCGCTTCTGAATGATTAGTTCGACTGCAGAAAAGTTAGCCATTAGCTTCGAGCTCCTCGCGAGTGAATGCATCTGGCAAAACCTCTGCCATGGTCTTCATTCCTGAAATGGTTTCGAGAATCATTCCAGGTGCCGCATGCTCTACGAGCAACTGACGGCAACGACCGCAAGGCATCAAAACATTTTCATTTGCATCAACGCAGGTGAATGCAACGAGTTTTCCGCCGCCGGTCATTAGCAGGTCACTCACGAGCGAACACTCTGCACAAAGCGTGACGCCATAGCTAGCGTTCTCGATGTTGCAACCACTCACCACGCGCCCGTCGCTTGTTAGCGCAGCAGCGCCAACCGCAAAGTTCGAATAGGGCGAATAAGACTTCTTCATTGCAGCGACGGCGGCTGCCCGAAGGGCATCCCAGTTAATTTCAGACATTTAGTTCTTCTCGTATGGCTTGCCGCTAGCCGCCGGGCCACGAACACGTCCGGCGAAACCTGCAACAGCGATTAGGGTCACCAGGTAAGGCACCATGGTGATGAAGTCGACCGGAATCACCGGGTTGATCTGGTTAGCCCAGATTCGCAGGATGATTGCGAAACCAAAGAGCAGCGCCGAAATCGAAACATAGATTGGCTGCCAGCGGCCCAGAATCACAACGGCTAGGGCGATAAAGCCCTGGCCACCCGTCATCTCGCGACCGAAGGCACCCACGTTGCCAATGGTGATTGCAGCGCCGCCGAGGCCCGCGACCGCACCACCGAGGGTGACCCACCAGAAGCGAGTCTTGGCCACGTTGATGCCAACGGTGTCTGCGGCAAGCGGGTGCTCACCAACTGCACGGGCGCGAAGCCCGAGCTTGGTGCGAAACAGAATGAACCAGAGGGCCGGCACGAGCAAGAAGGTGATATAGACAGTCGCTCCCTGGTTGAAGAACGCGTCGCCGATGATTGGCAGCTGGCTCAACAGCGGAATAGGAATGCGGTCGAAGGTTCCAGGAAAGTTCAGGTTCGCATTGTCTTGAGTGATGACCTGCGAATACAAGAAGTTGGTGACACCGATCACCAAAACGTTCAGAAGAACACCGATGATGATTTGGTCTACGAGGTATTTGATTGCGAGCGATGCCAAGACGGTCGAGAGCAACGCGGCTGCAATCATTGCCGCAATCAAACCAACCCAAAGACTGTTGGTGATGCTGCCGACAACAGCTGCAACGAATGCACCGGTGAGCAACTGACCTTCGATCGCGATGTTTACAACACCAACTCGCTCGCTCATGATGCCACCCATGCCACCGAGAATGATAGGCAGTGCAAGCACGAGAGTGTTGCCAAGCAAGAAACCAACTGGCACGTCAGCGCCGGCGGCAATCCATCCGAGCAAAGCAACGATTGCGGTTAAGCCAAAAACAATAACTAGTGCGCGCGGCACATACTTGCGCGCAATTCCGAACCAGAACGATGCTGCGGTTAGGGCAAGCAACAGCACCGATGCCCAGATGCCGAGCGAGTTCGATGGCAGATTCAAATCTGGAATGCTGACGAGCGCGTTTGCTTCGGTGATCTGAAAGTGCACGATGCTGGTCGGGCCGAGAATTCCGAAGAAGACCAGCGAGACGATTGCAATGAAAGACATGACAATTGGAGCCTTCAGGCTCGGCTTGCGCTCGACCTGCGAGAACATGCCCGGAGTGACTTCGATGCGAGACATTACTTAGCCACCTTCTTGTTTGCAGGCTTCGAGAACTTAGCAGCGACCCACTCTGAGATCGGCTTGCGCTTTGGTGGCTGCGGCAACCTAAACAGCGCACGGATGAGCGGTGGAGCCGCGATGAACATAACGATCAGTGCCTGAACCACGTTCAAGATTTCTGGGGCAACACCGACGACCTGCATCGCTGGGCCACCCGCCTTGAAAGCACCAAATAGCAAGCCAGCCAAGAAGATGCCGCCAGCTCTTGAACCACCGAGCAGGGCCACAGTGATGGCGTCGAAACCTATGTTTGCGTGAATCGAAGGGGTTACGCCACCGACCGAGGTCAAGCCCTGGTTCGCTGCCGCAAGGCCGGCGAATGCTGCCGAGGCAGCCATTGCCCAAACGAAGGTGCGCTCAACGCGAATGCCAGAAGCCATAGCCGCGCTCGAGTTGAAACCGACCATTCTGAAGCGATAGCCGATGGTCGAGCGCTCCATGAGCCACCAATAGAAGAAGGTCGCCGCAACTGCGAGCACAAGACCCCAGTGCAGGCGGTACTCATCTGTGAAGAGGTTTGGCAGAGCTGCAGTTTCGGCAGGCGGGTCAGACTTCGGGGTTCCGGCACCGCCCTTTTCAAGCAATAGTCCGGGGGTTCTCAAGAAGAAAGAGAACAAGTTCAGCGCAACGTAGTTGAGCATGATGGTCACGATCACTTCGTGAGCACCGGTCTTTGCCTTTAGGTAACCGACGATTCCACCCCACGCACCGGCGAAGACGACTGCAACGACGATTGCGACGAGCGAGTGAACGATAAACGGCAACTCGATGCGAGTCGAAACGTAGGTAACGCCGATTAGCGCAAAGGCCATCTGACCAACGGCACCGATGTTGAACAAGCCGACTCTGAATCCGAGACCAATGCCGAGACCGGCCATGATCATTGGTGCAGCGAAACGAAGAGTTTCGGTTATTGGGCGAATCGCAGCCGCAAAGTCTGTTGCCTGGGTGTTATAGATCGCACCGCGAAATAGCGCTCCGTAGCCATCGCTGATGGTCTTGCCCATGGCAGCAAATGCATCGGCAGGGCGACCAAAAATATAGGTCATTGCGTTCAAGACTTCTGGGTTGAACGCGACCATAAAGATTGCACCAACCAAGAATCCAACCAAAATTGAAAGCAAAGTGCGCACCGGTGAACCGGTTAGAATTTCGCGAAGCACCTGGTTAGCGGTTGACTGGTCAGTCTCGACTGCAACTTCTTTTTTGTTATTCAATTTCTTGCTCATGCTGAAACACCAGCCATCATCTTTCCGAGAGTTTCACGAGTTGCATCGGCACCGACAATTCCAACGATTTTGCCGCGATACATGACCGCGATGCGGTCGGCAAGCGCGAGCACCTCGTCGAGCTCGGTTGAAATCAAAAGCACAGCCTTGCCCTGATCGCGCTCGGCGACGATTCGCTCGTGAATGAACTCGATTGAACCAACGTCAACACCACGGGTTGGCTGAGAAACGATGAGCAGGTTGACCTCACGGCTTAGCTCGCGAGCAACCACGACCTTCTGCTGGTTTCCGCCAGAGAGCTTCTCGGCGTGGGTGCTTGCCGAAGGGGTTCGCACGTCAAATTCCTTGATCAATTCATCTGCAATTCGGTCGCGATTTGCGAAGTCAATCGAGATGCCCTTTGCGAACGGCTTGCCATAAGACCCGTTCAGCATAAGGTTCTCAGCGATGGTGAACTCGCCAACCAAGCCGTCTTTCTTGCGATCTTCTGGCACATAACCGATGCCAGATTCGAGGCGCTTGCGCACGCTCAGCTGGTCGATGTATTTGTCATTCAAGGCAATTGCACCGCGGCCCTTGAGAACAGGTCGAAGTCCGAGAAGGGCTTCTGCGAGTTCGGTTTGACCGTTGCCCTGCACACCTGCGATAGCCAAAACTTCGCCGGCCTGCACATTGAACGAAACACCATCGACAGCGAGTTGCTTGCGGTCATCTTCAACATGGATGTCTTCGACGCGAAGGGTCATAATGTCGCCGAGTTTTGCTGCAGCTTTGTCGACCTTGAGATCGACTTCACGACCGACCATCATGGTTGCCAATTCGCTCGCGCTGTCGGTTGGCTTTGCTTCACCAACGACTTTGCCCTGGCGAATCACAGTGATCTTGTCGCTTACTGCTTGCACTTCGCGAAGCTTGTGCGTGATGAAAATAATTGAGGTGCCCGACTTTGCAAGGTCGCGCATGATTTGCATGAGCTCGTCGGTCTCTTGCGGAGTTAGCACTGCGGTTGGCTCGTCTAGAACCAAAACTTTTGCGTCGCGAATTAGCGACTTGATGATTTCAACGCGCTGCTGAACACCAACCGGAAGATCCTCGATCACGGCATCTGGGTCAACGTCGAAACCGAAACGATCTGATAGTTCGCGAACTTTTTTGCGAGCAGCTTCGAGGTCTAGCAATCCGAGTTTCTTGGTCGGTTCGTTTCCGAGAACCACGTTCTCAGCAACGGTGAAAACCGGAATAAGCATGAAGTGCTGGTGCACCATTCCGATGCCGGCTGCCATTGCGTCGCCAGGGCCCTTGAAGTTCTGGGCAACACCGTCGAGAACGATCTGGCCTTCGTCTGCCTGATAGAGGCCATAGAGCACGTTCATTAGCGTGCTCTTGCCGGCACCGTTCTCACCAAGAAGTGCGTGAATCTCTCCTGGTTCAACAGTCAGGTTGATTCGGTCGTTCGCAACCAACGTGCCAAAGCGCTTCGTAACTCCGCGCAACTCGAGTTTCATGCCACTCCCTTGTAGGTCTCTGTTAAATCTAATCGACCTTTAAAGCAGAAACTGCCGGGGCCAAAGGCCCCGGCAGCATCCGTGATTACGACTACTTGGTTGGGTCGATTTCGCCAGCGATGATCGCTGCGGTCAACTCTTCAAGCTTGGTCTTGGTCTCGTCTGAAACCTTGTCCTCGAAATCGTGGAATGGTGAAAGACCAGTTCCGGTGTTCTCTAGGGTGCCAAGGTAAGCGTCGCCGCTGAACTCTGCTCCGTCGATTGCAAGACCCTTGATGATGTCATAGACAGCCTTGGTCATGCGCTTCTCAACTGAGGTTAGAAGTAGCGGTGCGTACTCTGGTGAGTTGACTGCACGGTCGCTGTCAACACCGATCATTACGACGTCCTTGCCTGAAGCCTTGATTGCCTCTGACAAGGCACCAAGCTGCTCACCAGCAACAGGCATGATTACGTCTGCGCCGTTCTTGATCTGGGTTGCAGCAATGGTCTTCGAAACTGCGCTGTTTGGAGCGAAGTCTCCCATGAAGTCACCCTTGCTCTTAGCTGGGTCCCAGCCAACAACCTTGGTTGCAACACCTGAGTCAGCTTCGTACTTCTTTGCACCGTTGTAGAAACCGGTCATGAAAGCAGTAACTGAATCAATCTGCATGCCACCGTAGGTGCCAACAACGTGAGTCTTTGAGTAAGCAGCAGCTAGGTAACCAGCTAGGAAGCTTGACTGAGTCATGTCGTACTGAATTGGCTTTAGGTTTGCGTTGCCCTCTGACCATCCGTCAACAGTGACGAAGTGAACTTCTGGGTTTGCCTTTGCAGCAGCGTTAACTGATGCAACTAGGTTGAAGCCAACAGCAATGGTCAAGTCGCAACCTGCGTCGATCATCTGCTGAAGGTTTGGCTCGAAAGCTTCTGCTGATGCTGATTCAGCATCTGCGGTCTCGACACCAAGTTCGGTCTTTGCCTGCATTAGGCCGGTGTAAACAGACTCGTTGAATGACTTGTCGTTCCAGCTGCCCTCGTCAGATACGGCACAAGCCTTGAAGTCGACTGGGGTGACAGTTGGAGTAGCGGCAGGTGCGGCACAAC
Organism: Actinomycetota bacterium; assembly: GCA_041179445.1. Classification (GTDB taxonomy): domain Bacteria; phylum Actinomycetota; class Actinomycetes; order Actinomycetales; family Microbacteriaceae; genus Rhodoluna. Next base: position 6,066 of record JBEGTK010000002.1, read on the forward strand.
CTGATAGTGCCAAACCAGTCGCTGCTACGAAAGCAACAACTCCTGAAATGCGTGAGATCTTCACTGTTTTTCCTCTCATAACGACCCTGGATTTCAGAGTCGTTCGGTGCCTTAAGACTATGACCATTTATTACGCAAAAAGACACGTGAGCCGCGCTTTACCAAGAGTTAACGCAGTTGTTACAAATTTGTGGTCATGTCGGTGCGAAAACACCGCCGAAACTGCGCGGTCTAGAGAACGTCGCTGTGGCCGGTTGCCTTCAAAGCATCAACCAACGATTTAACCTTTTGCGCGTGCGCCTTGGTGGTCACCAAAAGTGCGTCTGGGGTGTCGACGACAATCACGTCTTCGAGACCGATTAGCGCAATCAAACGATTGCTCTCGCTAACCAAAATTCCACTGGATGAATCCGCGAGCACCTTGGCGTTTCCGAGAACGGCGAGATTGCCCTTGCGACCCTGCGACTGCAGTTCTGCGATGGCCGCAAAGTCACCGACGTCATGCCAACTGAATGAAGCCGGAACAACGGCAACGATTCCGGCGGCCGCCGCTGGCTCGGCAACCGAGTAGTCGATTGCGACCTTCTTGAGGTTGTTCCAGATTCGGCCGACTACTTCGGCGCGCTGCGGGGTATCCCAGGCATCTGCCATTTCGATGATCGAGGCGTGCAGCGCTGGCTCGGTCTTTGCCAACTGCTCAAGCAATAGCTTTGCCGGAGCAATAAACATGCCGGCGTTCCAGAGGTACTTGCCAGATTCGACATAACGGCGAGCCTTGTCGATGTTTGGCTTCTCGACGAACTTGACGACATCGCGAGCGCTCTCGGCGCCTTCGATGCGATCGCCGGTTTTGATGTAGCCGAAACCGACTGATGGTTCAGTCGGGGTGATTCCGATGGTCACGATTTTGCCGGTTGCCGCGACTTCGACAGCCTCGCGAACGGTCTTCTCAAACTTTGCGTTTTCGACAATCACGTGGTCGGCCGCAAACGAACCGATGATTACGTCTGGTTCGCGCTTTGCCAAGATGGCTGCCGCGAGCGCGATAGCCGCCGTTGAGTCTTTAGGCGATTTTTCGAGAACTAGGTTTGCGGTCACTAGCCCTTCGAGCTGCTCGCTAACCGCTTCTTTGTGTGCCTCGCCGGTGACGACGAGAATGCGGCTGGCCGGAGTCAGCGGAATCAGGCGATCCCAGGTGTCTTGAAGAAGTGTCTGACCAGAACCAGTTAGGTCATGCAAAAACTTAGGGGCAGCGGCTCGCGAAAGGGGCCAAAGTCGGCTGCCGATTCCGCCGGCGGGAATGATGCTGAAGAAGCGATCGATTGGGGCGCTCATAACCTAAAAACCCTAGCCGAATAAGGGCAAAACTGACAGGGTCACCTTTTTGCTCGCTTAGACTTAACACTGTTTTGAACTTCGCTGACGAAGAAATCAACCTAGGAGGGCATAAGTGCCATCAAAGCCAGCAGGCACCCTGTACCGCGGAAAAGTAGGCATGTGGTCATGGGTTTTGCACCGAATTACCGGTGTAGCCATCTTCTTCTTTCTTCTAGTGCACGTGCTCGACACGTCGCTAGTGCGACTAAGCCCAGAGGCTTATGACGCGGTAATCGCAACTTACAAGACCCCAATCATCGGCGTCGCCGAACTTGGCCTGGTCGCAGCGATTCTGTTTCACGCACTCAACGGCATCCGTGTGATTCTTATCGACTTCTGGGGCAAGGGCGCTAAGTACCAAAACCTCATGTTCTGGATCGTCGTTGTCGTTGCGTTCGTGATTTTTGCAGCGTTCGCCCCTCGTCACCTAATGCACGTGTTCCACCTCGGATAAGGCAGAGAAAATGTCAATTGTTATTGAGCCGCCACGCAGCAGCAAGCCAAAGCGCACCAACTGGGAGAAGTATGGCTGGATGTACATGCGTGCATCTGGTGTTCTTCTTGTAATTCTGATTTTCGGACACCTCTTTACTAACCTCTGGTTGGGCGAGGGCATTAAGGCCATCGACTTTGCATTCGTCGGCGGCAAGTGGTCTGACCCGTTCTGGCAGGTCTGGGACCTACTCATGCTTTGGCTCGCGCTAATTCACGGAACAAACGGCATGCGCACGATTGTTAACGACTATGCAGAGCGCGAAACTGTTCGCAAGACACTTACTTATGTTCTGTGGGCGACCTGCGCTGCACTCGTTGTGCTCGGCACCTTGGTGATCTTCACCTTTGACCCATGCCCAGCAAACGGAACCATCGAAAACTTGCCAAGCTTCTGCTCGACTAAATAACACCTAAAGAAAATAGGAAACCGCAATTGTCAAATCCTAAGATTCACTACTACGAATACGACGTCGTAATCGTTGGCGCTGGTGGCGCGGGCATGCGTGCTGCTATCGAAGCAGGGCCACACGCGAAGACCGCTGTGATCTCAAAGTTGTTTCCTACCCGTTCGCACACCGGTGCAGCACAGGGTGGAATGGCTGCAGCCCTTGCAAACGTTGAAGAAGACAGCTGGGAATGGCACACGTTCGACACCGTCAAGGGTGGCGACTACCTAGTTGACCAGGATGCCGCCGAGATTCTCGCTAAAGAATCTGTTCAGGCCGTTATCGACCTCGAGAACATGGGTCTTCCGTTCAACCGCACACCAGACGGCAAGATCGACCAGCGTCGTTTCGGTGGTCACACTCGCGACCACGGCAAGGCACCGGTTCGCCGTTCTTGCTATGCAGCTGACCGCACCGGTCACATGATTCTTCAAACCTTGTACCAGAACTGCGTAAAGCTCGGCATCGAGTTCTACAACGAGTTCTATGTTCTCGACCTAGTTATGAATAAGGTCGGCAAAGAAGAGCGCCCATCTGCGGTTGTTGCTTATGAACTTGCTACCGGAGAGCTTCACGTATTTCAGGGCAAGAGCATTGTTTTTGCAACCGGTGGTTTCGGCAAGATCTTCAAGACCACTTCGAACGCACACACTCTTACCGGTGACGGCGTTGGCATCATCTACCGCAAGGGTCTTCCGCTTGAAGACATGGAGTTCTACCAGTTTCACCCAACCGGCCTAGCCGGTCTTGGCATCTTGCTTTCTGAAGCCGCTCGCGGTGAGGGTGGCATCTTGCGCAACGCATCGGGTGAGCGTTTCATGGAGCGCTACGCACCGACCATCAAAGACCTTGCACCTCGCGACATGGTTGCTCGCGCGATGGCAAACGAAGTTCGCGAAGGTCGCGGAGCAGGCCCGAACAAAGATTATGTTTTGCTCGACCTCACTCACTTGCCACCAGAGGTTATCGACGCGAAGCTTCCTGACATCACCGAGTTCGCTCGCACCTACCTTGGCGTCGAGCCATACACCGAGCCAGTACCGGTGTTCCCTACCGCGCACTATGCAATGGGTGGAATTCCGACCAACATCAAGGCCGAAGTTCTTAGCGACAACAAGACCGTAGTTAAGGGTCTCTATGCCGCTGGTGAGTGTGCCTGTGTTTCTGTTCACGGCGCAAACCGCTTGGGAACCAACTCGCTTCTAGACATTAACGTCTTCGGCAAGCGTGCCGGAATATACGCGGTTGAATATGCCAAGGATGCCGACCTAGTGCCGCTGCCAGCTAACCCAGCCGGCGAAGTAGTTGCCATGATCGAGGCAGTTCGCAAGTCGAAGGGCACCGAAAAGGTTGCCGTTCTTCGCAAAGAACTGCAAGACACCATGGACATGAACGCTCAGGTTTATCGCACCGAAGATTCGTTGAACGAAGCTCTCGAGAAGATTGCTGAACTTCGCGACCGTTACACCCGCATCTCGATTCAAGACAAAGGTCAGCGCTTCAACACCGACCTGCTCGAAGCAATCGAACTCGGATTCTTGCTCGACCTTGCTGAGGTTCTAGCCTTCACCGCTCGTGAGCGTCGCGAGAGCCGTGGCGGTCACTTTAGAGAAGACTATGAGACCCGTGACGACAAGAAGTTCATGGTTCACTCAATGGCCTACCTCACAGACAAGAAGCCAAAGAAGCCAGGCGACAACATCAAGATCGACTGGAAGCCTGTCACCATTACCAACTACAAGCCGATGGAGCGTAAGTACTAATGGCAACTGAATTTGAAGAGATGGGTGCGGTTCCATCTTTCACCGTCACTCTTTTTGTGCGCCGCTATAACCAAGAAGACGGCCTTGAAGCTCGCTGGCAAGACTTCGATGTGCAGGTTCACGGAACCGACCGTGTTCTCGACGCGCTTCACAAGATCAAGTGGGAGATCGACGGTTCGCTAACCTTCCGTCGTTCATGTGCTCACGGTGTTTGTGGTTCAGACGCAATGCGCATCAACGGTCGCAACCGTCTTGCTTGCAAGACTCTAATCAAAGACCTAGACATCACTCAGCCGATCTATGTTGAGCCAATCAAGGGTCTTGAGGTCGAGAAAGACCTCGTCGTAAACATGGAGCCTTTCTACAAGGCCTACCGCGACGTTCAACCATTCTTGATCGCAAGTGACAAGCCAGCCAAAGAGCGTTTGCAGAGCCCAGAAGACCGCGAGCGTTTCGATGACACCACCAAGTGCATCTTGTGTGCGGCTTGCACCAGCTCTTGCCCAGTGTTCTGGACAGACGGTCAGTACTTCGGCCCAGCTGCGATCGTCAACGCCCACCGCTTCATCTTTGACTCACGCGATGAGGCAGCTGAGGTTCGCCTAGACATCTTGAACGATAAAGAAGGTGTGTGGCGTTGCCGCACCACCTTCAACTGCACCGAGGCTTGCCCGCGTGGCATTCAGGTGACCAAAGCAATCGCTGAGGTCAAGCAGGCGATCTTGCGCGGTCGCGCCTAGTCACATGGATAACTGCCAGCCTCGCGAAATCACCGAAGTTAGCGAGAATGCGCTTGGCCTCTCTCGTCGAAACGCACTAAAGGCTCTCGCCATCGGCTTAGCGGCGGTTGGTTTGTCAGCGCCAGCAGATGCCGCGCTTGCCGCAGCCAAGACATACAAGATCTGCAAGACCACCGATGTCAAAATCGGCAGCGCTCGTTTGTTCTCGGTTGGCGGTCGCGGAATCGTGGTGACCCAACCTAAGAAGGGTGTGTTCAGGGCTTTCAATGGCGTTTGCACTCACCAGGGCGCACCTCTTGCTGCAAAAGCAGGCGCGGTGAGAACCGTAAGCGGTTCAATGATTTGCCCACAGCACAGCGCTGGCTTCGACACAAATACCGGAGCGGTAACCCGTGGCCCTGCGTCTTCACCGCTTAGCAAGATTGCAATCAAAGTTTCTGGAAGCCAGGTTTCTGTTTCGTTCTAAGCCGACCAGCGCGAGTCTAAACTTGCGACTATGGCCGTCAAAATAATTTCAGTAAACGTCAACGGCGTTCGCGCAGCATTTCGAAATGGAATGCCAGCATGGCTCGATGAAGCCAAACCAGACATTCTCGCGCTTCAAGAAGTTCGCGCCGAGACAGAAGACTTGGTTCGCCTGTTTAACGAGTTTGAGTCAGAACACGGGGGCGGTGAGTGGCACATCTTGCACGACAACGCGACGGCAAAGGGTCGTGCCGGAGTTGCAGTGCTTAGCAAGATCAAGCCAGAAGCTCACAGAACTGAGCTCGGCCCAAAGAGTTTTGACAGCGCGGGTCGCTGGCTCGAGGCCGACTTCATGATCGGCAAGCAGACCATCACCGTGATCAGCACATACGTGCACTCGGGTGAGGTTGGCACACCTAAGCAAGACGAGAAATACAAGTTTCTAGAGGCCATGCAAAAGCGCATGAAGCAACTTATCGACGCTGGCGGCCATGTCGTCGTGCTCGGCGATCTCAACGTTGGTCACACCGAACTCGACATCAAGAATTGGAAGGGCAATCTCAAGAACGCCGGATTCTTGCCAGAAGAGCGCGCCTATTTCGACACCCTAATGAACAAACAGGGATGGGTCGATGTTGGCCGAGCTGCGCATCCGGGTGTTGACGGGCCTTACACGTGGTGGTCAAACCGCGGACAGGCATTCGACACCAACACCGGCTGGCGCATCGACTATCACCTGGCAACACCAAAACTCGCGGCTGTTGCTCGTGATTACTCGGTGCACAAGGCCGCTAGCTATGCAGAGCGCTGGAGCGACCACGCCCCCGTCGCCGTTGACTACGACATTTAGAATTGACCAATGACTAACAAGCCCAACCTTCTAAGCGGAATGCAGCCGTCTGCCGGCTCACTTCACCTCGGCAACTACCTTGGTGCGCTGGTCAACTGGGCTCAGATGCAAGACGACTACAACGCTTTCTATTGCATCGTCGACCTGCACGCAATCACCGTGCCGCAAGACCCGAACGAGCTTCGCGCAAACACCCGCCGCACAGCTGCGCAGTACCTTGCTGCCGGAATCGACAGCGAAAAGTCAGCGCTCTTCGTGCAGTCGCATGTTCCGGCTCACGCGCAGTTGGCTTGGGTGCTTCAGTGCATCACCGGCATGGGCGAAGCCGGCCGCATGACCCAGTTCAAAGACAAGTCACAAAAGAGCGGCGTCGACTCGGCTTCGGTTGGTCTTTACACTTACCCGATTTTGCAGGCTGCTGACATTTTGCTTTATCAGCCAAAGGCTGTTCCGGTTGGCGAAGACCAGCGTCAGCACATCGAGCTAACTCGCGATCTTGCGATTCGCTTCAACGGTCGTTTCGGTGAAACTTTTGTAATTCCTGAGGCTGTGATTCTCAAAGAGACCGCCAAGATTTATGACCTGCAAAACCCAACCGCCAAGATGTCAAAGTCGGGCGACCCTAAGGGCTTGGTCAATCTCATGGATGACAGTGCAGCGATCGTCAAGAAGTTCAAGACGGCCGTGACCGACACCGATGGTGAGATTCGTTTTGACCGCGAAGCAAAGCCTGGCGTGAGCAACCTGCTCGGCATCTACTCTGCCGTTACCGGTGAAACCATTCGCTCGCTCGAAGAGCGTTTTGCCGGAGCAGGCTATGGAGCGCTAAAAGGTGAGCTTGCCGACGTGGTTGTTGCTCACATCGAACCGATTCGCAACCGTGCCGAAGAACTGCTTTCAGACCCGGCCGAACTAGATCGCCTATTGGCTGTCGGCGCTGCCCGTGCCAACGAACAGGCAGAAAAGACCCTGAAAGCCGTCTATGACGCCGTCGGGTTCATTGCCGCACGCTAGGTCGCCCATCCGTGGCCCTCATCGGGCCTGCATGCCAGAAATAATGTGGCAACCAGCCCTGTTTAGTGTGAAGATAGACAAGCAACAAAGTTCTTCGGGGTCAGTGAAAATCTGAGCCGGCGGTATAGCCCGCGACCCGACGATCCAGACAAAAGTGCGCAAGCGCCTCGGCTGGCTCGGCGGTTGATTTGGTGAAATTCCAGAGCCGACGGTTAAAGTCCGGATGGGAGAAGAACAGAGTCGCTGCTCGTGCGCGTTTTGCGTTGGCAGCGTCTGGCTTTTTGCCGCAAGCCCCGAAGTTCACTGTTGCAACAGAAGAACACGGATGGCACATGAACCAATTTGAAACCGCGATGAGCGTAGCGCTTGAGCTAGCCACACGCGGGCCAGAGTTCGGTGCGAACCCTCAGGTCGGTGCCGTGATTCTCGATGCCGCTGGCGAGATTGCTGCAGAGGGTTGGCACGAAGGCGCTGGCACTGCACACGCAGAGGTCATGGCGCTTCGCAATCTTCGCGAAAAACTTTCACTCGCTGCAGATGCAGCGCTGCCAGCTGGCTTCACAGCTGTTGTAACTCTTGAACCTTGCAACCACACCGGCAAGACCGGGCCGTGCGCAGATGCGCTGATCGCAGCTGGCATTTCACGTGTGGTCTTTGCGGCGAACGACCCTGGCGACGAGTCAGCCGGCGGTGCCGAGAAACTTGCTCGCGCTGGCGTCGAAGTTATCGAAGGCATTCTAGAAGAAGAAGCCGAAGAGCTGATTCACATCTGGAAGACCGCGACCAAGAATGAGCGGGTTTTTGTAACCATCAAGTGGGCATCGACTCTCGATGGTCGCACTGCTGCAAACGACGGCACTTCAAAATGGATCAGCGGCGAAGACGCCCGCTTCGACGTTCATTCACGTCGCTCACGAATCGACGCAATTGCGGTTGGCACTAACACTGTCGAAATTGACGACCCAGAACTAACCGCTCGCACGCCAGACGGCGCACTATACGAGCACCAGCCACTGCGGGTTGTGATTGGCAAACGCCCACTGGCTGCCGACAAGCGCATATTCAACGATGCCGCCGAAACCGTGCGTTTCGAGACCCACGATCTAGAGCAAATCACCCGTGACCTGTATGCCCGTGGCCTGCGCCACCTATGGGTCGAGGGCGGCGCAGAGCTCGCCAGTGCCTTTATTCGCGCGGGTTTGGCAGACCAGCTGCTGGTTTATCTGACCCCTACCCTGCTGGGTGGCGAGCGCCTAGCGCTGCGCGACCTAGGCATCGAAACCATGGCCGACATCAGCCGCTGGCAGTTTGATGAGGTCGAACTTCTTGGCGAAGACCTATTGATAACGG
>JBEGTK010000003.1:0-14133 GCA_041179445.1 Actinomycetota bacterium
ACCTCTGAGATTCGCATCTCGGTAGTCACCAGCTCGAAGCAGCTAGACGACGCCGCGCGTGCCGTGCACAAGGCCTTCGGCCTCGACAGCGACACCGAAGCCACCGTTTATGCCGGAACCGGACGTTAGGAACAAACCATGAGCCGCAAACCAAACCTCGCTCTCGTCGGTGCAACCGGTGCAGTTGGCACCGTCATGATCGACATCATTAACAACCGCGAGAACATCTGGGGCGAAATTCGCCTAATCGCTAGCCCTCGTTCGGCAGGAAAGAAGATCAAGGTTCACGGCGAAGACCTTACTGTCGTTGCACTTTCACCTGAGGCATTCGACGGAATCGACATTGCAATGTTCGATGTGCCAGACGAGGTTTCAGAAGTTTGGGCACCAATCGCAGCAGAGCGTGGAGCAGTTGCAGTCGACAACTCTGGTGCGTTTCGCATGAACGATCAGGTTCCACTAGTTGTTCCAGAAGTAAACCCAGAGCAGGCAAAGAACCGCCCGCTCGGAATCATCTCGAACCCGAACTGCACAACTTTGACCATGATGGCCGCAATGGGTGCGCTTCACAACAAGTGGACTTTGAAAGAACTTGTTGTTTCGAGCTACCAGGCAGTTTCTGGTGCAGGTGCCGCTGGTCTAGATGAGCTAGCTGCAGAACTCGCAGTCGTCGGAGGCAAACTTTCACTCGGAACCGAGACCGACGACGTCAAAACTGCACTTGCTGCAGCGGGCAACGACTTGAGCAACTCCCCATGGGCTCACCCAATTGCTCTAAACGTGATTCCTTTCGCAGGTTCACTGAAGGCCGGCGGCCACTCGAGCGAAGAGATGAAGGTTCGCGACGAGTCACGCAAGATTCTCGGCATCAAAGACCTAAAGGTTGCAGCAAGTTGCGTGCGCGTTCCGGTTCAGGTCGCTCACTCACTAACCGTGCACGCTACCTTTGCTGAATCTTTGACTCCAGAGGAAGTTCGCGATGTTCTTGAACAGCAGCCGACCATCCGTGTTCTAGACGACCCAGCAAACAATGTCTACCCGACCCCTTCACATGTTGCCGGGCAAGACCCAACCTTTGTTGGCCGCATTCGTCAGTCACTCGACTTCGACAAGAGCATCGAGCTATTCGTGGTTGGCGACAACCTTCGCAAGGGTGCCGCGCTAAACACCTATGAAATTGCCGAACTTGTAGCAAAAGAGTTCTAGTCTTTTCATATGCGCAAAGCAATCACACTCATCAGTGCGATTGCGCTGGCCTTAACCTTTAGCGCCTGCAGCCCAGGCGATTCGGCTCCGAACCCTGACGGCTCAAGCGCGATATCGACCCCTGACCCAGCACTAATTCCTGGCACTCCGGGCACCGACGTGAAGAACATCGACTCGGCCTTGTTTGACGTGGGCTACAGCGAGTACTTGTTCAGAGCTGGCGAAGGCCCAGTTTGGTGCACAATCAACGCAGACGAAAAGTGGGTGCTCTGCGAGCAGAACGAGGCAGCGGCCGAATATGCCCCAGTGCCAACCCCCGACGACTGCCAGGGCAGCTTTGGCTACCAGCTGAAGCTCTATGAAGACGGCTCGACCTCAACACTTGGCGATGGCGCAGCGGCAGGGTTCTTGTGCAGCGGCGGTTATTACTCAGACCCAGAAAACGCGGCAACGCTGAACAGTGGCGAATCAATCACTGTCGGCGCGATCAAGTGTTACGTGAAAGATGTGACTGCTCGTTGCGACAACGCCAATTCGCAATATATGGCGCTCGGCCCTAAAGTTTGGGCAGCAAAGAACTAGCTCTTCGCGACCAGGGTAACCAGTCGCACCTCTGGTCGGTTGAACCAGCGAATCGGCGCAAAAATCGAATTGCCGAGACCGGCGCAAACATTGAGCAAAACAACGCTACTGTCAAAAGCCCACGCGCTCATGCCCTTTGAAAACTTGTTTGGCAGATCGCAGTTGGTGGTCAGCGAACCGATGAACGGAAACCGAACCTGACCACCGTGCGTGTGACCGGCGAAAATAAAATCTGCGCGCTCTTCTGCCATCGCTTCGATGACTCGACGATAAGGTGCGTGCGTCACGCCGATGACCAGGTCGGCAGTCGAGTCAGAATTCAAAGCATCAAGGTCATCTAGGTCGTCGTGTGCATCGTCAACTCCGATGAACGAAATTTTGCTGCCGGCAACTTCAAGAACTGCGTTGCGGTTGTTTAGGTTTTTCCACGAGAGCGATTCGAAAGTGCTTGTCATCGTCTCGGTTTGCAACGCGGTTTCGTGATGTGGAGTCGATGGCTTGAACAAATAGGCAATCGGGCTCTTGAATCTCGGCGCGTAGTAGTCGTTCGAACCGTTCACAAACACACCTGGCACGTCGAGCAGCGGGCCCAGTGCGCTCAGGGTTGGTTCGATCGCGTCGGTGTGGCCAAGGTTGTCGCCGGTGTTGACAATCAGGTCTGGCTGCAGCGAGCCGAGGTCTTTGATAAACGCCTGCTTGCGGCGCTGCCAAGGTGCCATGTGAATGTCGCTGATGTGCAAAACACGGATGGGCTTCGAGCCTGCCGGCAGAACTGCCGCTTCGGCTTCGACAACGGTGAAGCGCCAGCGGGCGATGGTCATGGCATAGAGGCCGATGGCGAAGGCGACGGCAAGCGCAATGGCTAGGGCGGTCATGGCTATGGGCCAGAGCTGATGTAGAGCAGAATCGCTCCGGTGCCCGGTGCAGAAGTGCCGGAGGCCGGGTCTGTGCCGGTTACAAGGCCCTTGGCGATCGTGGTCGACTTCACGAAGTACTGGGTCTGCGAAGGCTGTGGCTCGCTAACCGCAGCAAAGCCGGCAGCGAGTAGCTTGGCCTTAGCCGCAGCAACGCTTAGGCCGGCAACGTCTGGCACAACGGTGTTGCCACCCTTGCTCACGTAAATCTTGATCTGCGTGCCGCGAGGAACAACAGTTCCAGCGGCTGGGCGAGTGTAAGCGACGGTTCCGGCAGGTGCAGATGAAGTTACCTGACCGACCACAACTGCCGCGTTCAAATCTGAAGTCTGAATAACCTGAACCGCAGCGCTCGGAACCTGAGTGGTAACTACAGGAATCTTGATCATGGTTGCGGCAACCATCGATGGTGGTGGAACATCGAGAGCCGAACCAGGGTAGAGCTTGTTTACCGTTTGCATTGTCGTGCGCCAGATGTCGTGACGCACGGTGTTACCCGCCTTGTTGTTTAGGCGAATGCCTGGCAGACCGACCGAACCCGAAACGTTGCCAACCCAAGTTGCGGTTCCAACTGCGCTCGAGAAACCGGTCATCCATGTTTGAACACCCGAGTCGGTTGTTCCGGTCTTGCCAGCCAGCGGTGTGTTGTCGCCGGTTGCAGAAGCACCACCGGTTCCGCCGCTGATAACTCGCTGCATCGCATAGCTCATTCCGGCAGCAACTTCAGGAGTCACCGCTGCGCTGCACAAAGATTTTGGAACAGCAAGTTCTTTCTTGCTCGAACGAACTACAACGCGATCGATTGCGATTGGCGAGCAATAGATTCCGTGGTTTGCAACTGCTGCGTTAGCCGCGGCCATGCGCAATGGTGAAAGTTCGTTAACACCAAGAATCGACGAAGGCACATATTGCAATTCGGTTCCGTCGGCACGACGAATTCCGAACGCCATCGCAGTGTCACGGATGTCGCATAGGTCGAGCTGGCTCGCCATGTCGGCGAACGCGGTGTTTACAGACATTGAGGTAGCAGACACAACCGATAGGTCTTCTGGTTCTTTGACGATGTTCTTTGGTGCCCAGGTGCCGACCAAGCCGCCACAGCGAGCCGAGAAGTCTGAGGCATTCCACTCGCGAACGCGGCCATCAACGTGGTCGCCGAGCTTGAATCCGTGGGTTAGCCAGGCAGCAAGGGTAAAGATCTTGTATGTCGAACCGGTCTGAAAGCCGCTAGAGCCGCCGTGGGTCTTGTCGCTAGAGAAGTTCACCGAGGTGTGGCCCTGCTCGCCCGAGTTGGTCTGGTCATAGATGCGGTTCTGGGTCATGGCCAGAATTCGGCCAGTGCCTGCCTGCACTGAGACGGTTGCCGAACCAATGTGGTGCTCGTTTACCGGTGGCACCCACTTCATGGTTGCGTCATAGGCTGCCTGCTGAACAGTGAGGTCCATCGAGGTATAAATCTCAAGTCCACCGCGACGAAGAAGCATTTCACGATCTTCTAGGGTTGGGCCAAACTCAACGTTGTTGCGGATTTCCCAAACTGCATAGTCACAGAAGAAAGATGTCACCTGGTTAGCTTCGCAACCGGCTGGTGTCGACTGAATGTTCACAACAATTGGCTTCGCCTTTGCAGCATCGGCCTGCTGCGATGTGATGTAACCCTCGGCAGCCATGTTGTCGATCACATAGTCGCGACGACCTTTAGCGCGGTCGAGGTTTGCTGGGTCATCTGGGCGATAGTCATTTGGCGATTTAAGCATTGCTGCCAAAAGCGCAGACTGACCGATGTCGAGGTCTTTGGCCTTCACGCCAAAGTAATACTCGGCTGCAGACTCGACACCGTTGATCTGGTTGCCGAAGAAAGCGAGGTTCAAATAACCGGCGAGAATCTCTTGCTTTGTTGCAACGCCCTCGAGGGCAATCGCCAAGCGAATCTCGCGAAGCTTGCGGTCAATCGAAACGGCGGTCGCCTCTGCGATTGCTTCTTTATCGCCGCTGAGGTTAGCTGCCTCAACCAAAGAGTTCTTGACGTACTGCATTGTGATGGTCGAACCACCTGGGCCGCCACCACCCATTGCTGCGTTGGTCAGGGTTGCACGAATCAGCGAGATGATGTCAACGCCGCCATGCTCAAAGAAGCGAGGGTCTTCTGTAGCCACCACAGCATTGCGAATGTTGGCTGACATGTCGTTGTAGTCGATTGAGATGCGGTTCTCGTTATAGAACTTGGCCACTTCGACCGGCTGGCCATCCTTGATGCCATAAATGGTCGATGCCTGAGATGCGTTGACCGGCTTGATGTAGTCAGGAAGGTTCTCGAAGACCGAGATGCCGGCAGAGGCCAAGAAACCGCCGACTAGCAAGATCGGGGCCAAAACCACCATTGCTAGAACTCCCGCAATAGCGCTCAATCCGCTGAACTTGAGGATTGCGCTAAAGAAGGTCTCGTTCTTCTTGCCGCCAGACATAGTTTCTAGGTTACCTGACAAAGTCTGGGATAATTCAGAGCATGACTAAGTGGGAATACCTAACAACGCCTCTTCCGCCGCACAACCAAACCGCCATTCTGAACGACTGGGGCAAGGATGGCTGGGAGCTCGTAACCATCGAAACCAACGCCATGGGCGGCCTCGTAGCCTTCTTTAAGCGCCCACTGGAGGGCTAAATGTCTCAAATCGAACAGCGCCTAATCGAGCTCGGTTCGCCTCTGCCTGAGGTGGCAAAGCCTGTGGCGGCATACGTGCCTTCTGTAGTCTCAGGAAACCTGGTTTTCACCTCTGGCCAGCTGCCATTCAAGGATGGCTCACTCATCGCAACCGGCAAGGTGGGCGAGACCGATGGCTTGGTCGACCCAGCTCTTGCCAAGACCCTAGCTCGTCAGTGCGCGCTAAACGCGCTCGCGGCAATCAAGTTGGCCATCGGTGACCTCGATCGCGTGACCCGCATCGTGAAGGTCGTCGGTTTCGTCTCTTCTGTTCCTGAGTTCACTGGTCAGCCTGGTGTCATGAATGGTGCCAGCGAATTCTTGGTCGAAGTTTTTGGCGACAAGGGCATTCACGCTCGAAGCGCGGTTGGTGTTCCTTCGCTACCGCTTGACTCAGCCGTCGAGGTTGAGCTCATCGCCGAATTCGAATAACTCAAAGGAAATTCAATAAAGCCGTCACCAACGGCGAAATAAACAATTCCAGTAGGGCGAGCGAAAAAGCCATTGTCGCCCACCAAGATTTTGCTCGATCAATTAATTCGACCCTAACGGCATCTAGGTTGTAAGACCTTCTAAGAAAATCGTATTTATCCACTAGATCAATCTGATCTGTTAGCAGGTGAACCGAAAATCTTCGAACTCGATAGGCTGCCAAAGGAACACTAACGAGCCTTTGAAACCCTCTTTTACTCCTGGATGTTATCGTTGCCCAGCTCAATAGACTTCGCTCAATCGCAACTCGTTGAACGATTCTGTAGCCTAACTCGCTTCGAAATTCCAAGTTGCTCTTTTCACATTCAAGTACTAGCCAATCAGCAGGGCAGTTAGCAGGTTGCTCGCCTGAGCCAAGGATCAGGGCTGTAGTTGAGAAGACTTGGTTGAGTAGAGCAGCTTCCAAACCGCATGTTTCGAGAAAATTCTTGAGCTTATCGTTTTTTAGGTTTGTTAGCGCTTTCGCCTTCTCTAGAGAATCTTGAGACAGCTTCATTTCAAATGTAAGGACAAAATCGCCGCTCTTGAGCTGACAAAGTTCGATTTTTCTGTAACTATCAACATCAGGTCGGGACCAAAACTGCTTAGTCACACCTGGCTGGCCAGGGTTAGCGCCTAAAAGGCGTGCAATGACCTCCGCAAGGCCAGTGATTGTGTTTAGTTTTGCAAAGTCAGGTTGAATCCTATTTGTGCTTATCCTTTTGACCGGCAGCCCAAGAATAAAGCGTCCCTCAATCACAGCCTCGCGACTCCGCAATTTCCGCAGAACTTTTGTTCATTGTTTTCGAATCCGGTTCCGCAAGCACCACAAAAACGATTCTTAGGCAAATCTTGTTGTTCGTCCCTCTTAGCGCTGCTTACCCCAGAGGCCATAAATTGAGCTCCATCAAAAAAGTCCAGATCCCAGTAGCCTTCACCAAAGCAAGCCGGGCAATCGAAATCGGCATGTTCCGAAGGCTCAAACTCGAACAACTCTCTATCATCTTCGGAGTCCAGTTCATCTAAACAACTTGCGACGCAGCGAGCACAGTGAAGTACCAATCCCGAAACAAATTGAAGAAGCTCAAAATCTTCACCTTCTGATGGTGCGGCGCACGTGTAAACCACATTGATGGCACCCCCCGAGCGGCGAATGTCTAATACTTCCTCTTGCGTAGCAGGTTTTAGAATGTCTTGAGCGACGCATTGCAAGACCAAGCCGTCTACCAGGTCGCCCAAATCAGCCGTAAAGTCCGTTGGCCAACTGAAATCTATCCAGAGATGTGCATCAGGCAGAGATTCCAGATCTTCAAACGGAACATTCTCAAGGCTCAGGCTCTTAACAATTTTGTTTGCTCGCCGGTCCTCTGCCACGAGTTTGTTTGCGCAAACTTGTTTGAAAGCATCCCATTCATCGGATGTGTCCCTAGATACAAATTCTGAAAAATCGTACATTTTCCCCCCTTGCTAAGTTTGCGGCTTAGTCGTTCGCCCCACCAGCTATTTTGCCAGAAATAATATCCATAACGCTGGTGTCAGCGAGAGTCGTGACGTCACCGATTGGTCGATCTTCTGCAACATCGCGAAGTAGGCGACGCATAATCTTTCCGCTACGAGTCTTTGGCAATTCCTTAACCACGATGATGGTTCGTGGTCGTGCAATCGGGCCAATTTCTTTCGAAACGTGATCGCGCAAAATCTTTGACACGTCAGAATCTGATCCGGCTGCGTCAAGTTGGTTCTGACGCAAAATCACAAACGCAACAACTGCCTGACCGGTGGTCTCGTCTTTTGCACCAACGACAGCTGCTTCTGCAACGAAGTGGTGTGAGACCAGCGCGCTCTCGATTTCTGCAGTCGACAAGCGGTGACCAGAAACGTTCATCACGTCATCGACGCGACCGAGCAACCAGAGGTCGCCCTCTTCGTCCCACTTGGCGCCGTCGCCCGCGAAATACTGGCCTTCAAACTTTGACCAGTAAGTCTCTTTGAAACGCTCCGGGTCTTTCCAGATTCCGCGAAGCATCGATGGCCAAGGCTCGGTAAGCACGAGCAAACCTGCGTGTCCGCGACCGAGAACGTTGCCCTCGTCGTCTAGCACTTCTGCCGAGATTCCAGGCAGCGGGTGCTGCGCAGAGCCAGGCTTGAGGGTCGTGATGCCAGGCAGTGGCGAGACCATGATTGCTCCGGTCTCGGTCTGCCACCAGGTGTCGACGATAGGGGCGTGGCTGCCACCGATGTGCTTGCGGTACCACATCCATGCCTCTGGGTTAATTGGCTCGCCAACCGAACCGAGCACGCGAACGGTCTCGAGGTTGTACTCATTTGGAATCTGGCTGCCGAGCTTCATGAACGAACGAATTGCGGTCGGCGCGGTGTAAAGAATGCTCACGCCATACTTTTGCACGATGCTCCACCAGCGACCCCAGTCTGGAGTCTCTGGAGTGCCTTCGTAGATGACCTGGCTTGCGCCGTTGGCGAGCGGGCCATAAGCCACATATGAGTGACCGGTGATCCAGCCGATGTCAGCGGTGCACCAGTAGACATCGGTGTCTGCGTGCAAGTCGAAAACATTTTTGTGCGTGTATGCCGCCTGGGTTAGATAGCCACCCGAGGTGTGCAAGATGCCCTTTGGTTTTCCGGTGGTGCCAGAGGTGTAAAGAATAAACAGCGGGTGCTCTGCATCGAAAGGCTTTGCTTCGTGCTCGTCACTCGCTTCGCCAACAGCTTGGCTCCACTCGACGTCGCGGCCTTCGACCCATGCGACATCTTGGTTAGTGCGTCGAACAACCAAAACGTTTTTCACCGATGCACACTTGCCAGCGCTTAGCGCTTCGTCGACTGCAGGCTTTAGCGCGCTTGCCTTGCCCTTGCGGTAGCCACCGTCAGCGGTGATAACAAGTTTTGCTTCAGCGTCTTCGATGCGAGAAGAAAGCGACTCTGCGCTGAAGCCACCGAAGATCACGCTGTGCACTGCACCGACGCGAGCAACAGCCTGCATTGCGATTACGGCTTCAGGAATCATCGGCATATAAATAGCAACGCGATCGCCTGGCTTGATGCCGAGGTTGATTAGTGCGTTTGCCGTTTTCTTCACCTGTCGAGTCAGTTCGGCATAGGTGATTTCACGGGTGTCGCCTGGCTCGCCCTCGAAGAAGATTGCGGTGCGGTCGCCGTTGCCGGCTTCGACGTGGCGGTCAAGGCAGTTATAAGAAACGTTTAGCTGGCCGTCTGCAAACCACTTGGCAAAGGGAGGGTTGCTCCAGTCAAGGGTCTGAGTGAATGGCTTGTGCCAGTGCAACTCTTTGGCCTCCTTGGCCCAGAAACCGAGGCGGTCGGCCTTTGCTTCTTCATAAAGACTCGCCTTGGCGATTGCTTGATTTTTGAATGCTTCGCTTGGCGCAAAGTGGCGCTCTTCGTGCAGCAGATTTTCGATCTCGTGATCGGCAGACATCATTGTCCTCCAACGTTGGAATTCCCTTTCGTCATAATGCCATAAATAGCGCCGCGGTTTTTGGCCCTGTCGGGGCTAATCCGTGAAAAGGCTGGCAAATTGTGAAGATTTCGTGAAATTGGGGAATGAATGTGGGGAATTCCACCTTAAGATTGAACAGTTGGTTCAATCCAACGTGGCATACCAATGATTCCCCCAATCAGGTATGCCCTGGCGCCAGGTTCCCCCAACCTGGCGCCCCTTTTCTTTTAATCCCCAGATTTGTTAGAGCCGGCCGCACGGCTTGGTTTTTGAGCAACCCTTGGCAGATGTTCAGCCAGCCCGAGCTTCAGCCGATTTCACGGATGCTCGCCGAGCCCGGGGTCAGCGATGTGGTGATCAACGGTCACGAGCATGCCGAGGTTTTGGTGGGCTCGAGTTGGCGTCGAGTCGAGGCCGGTTTTGCAGACGCCGAATCGCTCGATGCCGCGGCTCGATTGCTGGTTGCTATCGGCGGTCGTCAAATCGACCTCGCTCACCCGTTTGCCAATGTCGACATCGACGGCAAGCTGCGCGTGCACGCCTTGCTCGCATCGGCAGTGAACAGCAAAACGCATATTTCGATTCGAGTTCACGCGGCGCGACAGGTTGCTCTAGAGCAACTTGTGCAAATCAAAATGCTTTCGGCAACGCAGCTGAATCTGTTGCGAGAGATTTTGCGCGGTCGCCAAAGTTTTCTCATCAGCGGTGCTGCTGGTTCTGGCAAGACAACCTTGCTTCGCGCAATGCTCGGCGAATTGACCGTAGAGCGAATAATCACAATCGAAGATGTCGCAGAGCTGCAGCTTGAATCGACATCTTGTGTTTCGCTTTGCGGTCGTGAAGCAAATGTTGAGGGCAAGGGAACCATATCATTGCAACAACTTTTGCTCGAGTCGCTTCGAATGCGACCAGATCGACTGGTCATCGGCGAGGTTCGTTCAGTCGAACTCATCACGTTGATGCAGGCAATCAACACGGGGCACAGTGCCTGCGCAACCATCCATGCGAATTCTGCAGATCAGGTTCGCGAACGAATCATCGGCATTGCGGTTGCTGCTGGCCTTAATGGCGCTGACACCTGGCAACAATTCTCGAAATCTATTGACTGGCTAATTCACATTGAGAATCGCTCGGGCTCGCGCGTTGTCGAGATAAGGCGACTAAATGAATGACAGAGAGAAGCTTGCGCGGCTGAACGCATTGCTGGCATCGGGGCTGAGTCTGCAAGAAGCCGAGAGGGCCAGTGAGTCGGCGACAATCGGGGGAGTGCTCGGCAGGCACTATCGGTTGATTCGCGAGCTGTGCCTGAGTTGCGGTGCAGCGCCAGTGCTCGCCATGGCCGAGCTTCAAGCCGTTGCGTTGGGCCAAGCTGAGGCCGATGCCCGCCTGCGACTTGCCGCCGCAATGCCCAAGTCGAGTGCAAAGCTTGTGCAGTGGCTTCCGCTAGCGGCTCTGCTGCTCGGGCAAGTTTGTGGGTTAGGTTCGCTCGAGATTCTGTTTAGTTCAGCACTTGCGGCAATTTCGTTCGTCATCGGAATCGTGTTTCTCTTGCTCGCGAACATCGCATCAACCCGAATGATTGCCAAGGCACAAAAAGTGCAGGTTGATCACTCTGTTGCGCTCGACGCTTTTGCCATGATTCTTCGCGCTGGACTTTCGCCGGCCATTGCGCGCGAAAAACTCTTGCAAACTTTTCGAAAAGTTTTTGAAGGTGAACCGTCTGTCGATGCTTTAAATGAAATCACGCAGTTGGTGCGCCTGAGCGAGAAAACCGGTGCACCGATTGAGAAATTGCTTCGCGCTCGAGCAACTGAGATTCGTTTCAATTTGCAACAGGAGCTTCTGCAAAAGTTCGAGAGGCTCTCTGTTCGTCTGCTAATTCCATTAGCCATCTTCGTGTTGCCAGCTTTCGTTTTCATTTCAGTTGTTCCGATATCAATCTCGCTGTTAAGCAAAACCTGAAAGGCAGGCATGAAGAAGAAATTTCTCGACGAAACCGGAGCGGCGACCGCAGAATATGCAATTGCGACAATGGCAGCCGTCGGCTTCGCCGGGTTGCTCGTGATCATTATGCGAAGCGATGAAGTGAGGCAGATTCTGTTTGACTTGGTCAAGAGTGCCCTGACCTTTGCTAACCCGAACGATGCGCCAAACAGCTAGCGACCGAGGGGCAGTCACCGCCGAGTTTGCGATTGTGCTGCCAACTGTGTTTCTGCTGCTGGCGTTCTCAATGTCGACGCTGACCGCTCAATTTGAAAGAACCAGGCTAGTTTCGGTTGCCGCCGGGCTGGCTAGGGCGGTGGCTCGCGGCGAGCCCGAGAGCCAGGTGCTCGAGCTTTATGCCACCCAGCTACGAGGCAGCAGGGTCACATTTTCGACCGAAGGATTGCTGCTCTGTGCCGAGGTCGGTCGAGACTTGCACCTGCTCGGACTGCCCAACTTGCCCCTGCGACTCGCCGACCGCGAGTGTTCAAGAAGGCTGGGATTGTGAAAAGTTTTTTCAGGGACAATCTGAGGATGTCGCAGGGGTCTGGCACCATTCTCGGCTTGGGTGTGTGCATGGCTAGCCTCTCGGGGCTAGTCGCCTGCAATCTAGCGGTTTTTGGGCTCTTTTCGGCCGAGAAATTGCAGGCCCAGGCAGATCAAATCGCCATTGCGGCGGCCGATTCTGCCAGGGGTCTAATTACGGGCTATCCGTGCCAAACGGCCAGCCGAATTGCGACTAACTATATGGTGTCGCTTGACACATGTCGTATTGTCGGATTCGAATCTTTTATAAGGCTGCGTTCTGTCGCGGCCGGCTTCGAACTGATGGCAACATCTCGAGCCGGACCGGCCGAAAGCAACTGATGCAGGGAGTAATGCGTGGCAAATAGCCGAAAATTGGTCATCGTTGAGTCGCCGGCCAAAGCCAAGACCATTGGCAAGTACCTTGGCAACGACTTCGAAGTCTTGGCTTCGGTTGGGCACATCCGTGACTTGATTGACACCAAGGATGTTCCGTCGGAGCTCAAGAAGACCTCGGTCGGCAAGTTCTCGATCAACATCGAAAACGACTTCGAGCCGATGTATGCAATCTCAGCCGGCAAGAGCAAGACCGTAGCCGACCTTAAGGCTGCCCTAAAAACCGCAGATGAGCTCTATCTCGCCACCGATGAAGACCGCGAGGGAGAGGCAATTGCCTGGCACTTGCTTCAGGTGTTGAAGCCAAAGGTTCCGGTCAAGCGAATGGTGTTTCACGAAATCACCAAAGAGGCTATTCAGGCAGCGCTAAGCCACACCCGCGACATCGACGAGAACCTGGTTCAGGCGCAAGAAACTCGACGCGTTGTCGACCGTCTTTATGGCTATGAGGTTTCGCCAGTTCTTTGGCGCAAAATCAACCGCGGTCTGAGCGCAGGTCGTGTTCAGTCGCCGGCAATGCGATTGGTTGTCGAACGTGAGCGCGAGCGCATGGCTTTCGTGTCTGCTCGCTACTATGACGTCAAAGCAATTTTCGACTCGCAGGTTTCTGGTGAACCAAACTTTGAATCGAAACTTCTCAGCATCGATGGCAAGCGAATTGCAACCGGTGAGAGTTTCGACGATCGCGGTGTGCTCAAGAACGATGTTCGAGTTCTGACCGAGGCCGAGGCAGAGTCGCTAGCCTCTGGCATGAAGTTAAAAGAGGTAAGCATCGAAGTTACTTCGGTTGAAGCAAAGCCTTCGACTCGTCGACCAGCTGCGCCGTTCACGACTTCAACGCTTCAGCAAGAGGCCTCGCGCAAATTGCGCATGTCGGCAAAGCAGACCATGGATACCGCTCAGTCGCTGTATCAAGAAGGTCACATCACATACATGCGAACCGACTCACCAACTTTGTCTTCGCAGGCAATTGCTGCTGCTCGCTCGCAGGCTGCAGAGATGTTTGGCAAAGAGATGGTTGCCGACGCACCTCGCATCTACACGGGCAAGAGCAAGAACGCTCAAGAGGCCCACGAGGCGATTCGCCCTGCTGGTGAGGTGTTCAAGCGCCCATCTGAGCTTTCAGGCGTCATCTTTGGCCGAGCATTCGAGCTCTATGACCTGATCTGGAAGCGCACCATTGCCTCGCAGATGCAAGACGCCAAGGTGTCAACCACCACGGCTCGCATTCAGGCAACCGGCATCGAAGGCAACGGCCCGGCCGAGTTCACAGCCTCTGGCACCGTCGTGACCTTCAAGGGATTCTTGGCTGCCTATGAAGAAAGCCAGGATGAGTCTCGCAACGAAGACGACGACAACGAAGAAAAAGAATCTAAGTTGCCGAAGCTCGAAGTTGGTCAGAAGTTAAAGGCAGTCGATGTCTTTGCGAAAGACCACCAGACTTCGCCTCCGCCACGCTACACAGAAGCGTCGCTGGTTAAGGCTCTCGAAGAAGACGGCATCGGTCGCCCTTCAACTTATGCATCGATCATGTCGACAATCATCGGCAAGGGTTATGTAACCAAACGTGGTCAAGCTTTGGTTCCAGAGTGGATTGCATTCACAATCACACGTTTTCTCGAGAACAACTTTGAGCGCCTAGTCGACTACGCGTTCACCGCGCAGATGGAAGAAGACCTCGACCTAATTGCATCTGGCGATCTTGATCGAAGCACCTGGCTGCACCGTTTCTATTTCGGTGGCGAGGGCATCGAAGGTTTGCACCCGACGGTTGAAAACGTTGGCGATAGCGACCCTCGTGCGGTGAACTCGATTAACATCGCAGAAAACATCACTTTGCGCACCGGCAAATATGGTCCATACATCGAAACCATGGTTGA
>JBEGTK010000004.1:0-17408 GCA_041179445.1 Actinomycetota bacterium
GAGGGTTTGGCCGAGGGAGAAAAATCTTGCGTCTCACCGAGCGGTTGCTCGAGCGCAATCACGGCGCTCGGCAATCCGTTGATCTGGTGGGCATCTATCGCCGCAATCGTGTTCTTGATCGTGGTCGCAATTCGTCAGCGAGACAAAACTGCAAACCTGATTCTGCTCGGCGTTGCTGCCGGTTATTTGCCATGGATGCTCTACCTGCAGCGCACGGTTTTTCAGTTCTATGTGATTGCGTTCGAGCCATTCGTCGTTCTGGCCCTGGTCTATGCCTTGGCCGTGATTTGGCGCAGAACCGCGCCAGAGCGGCGTTCTAGGCTCATGGCGGCCTATTCAACCTATGCCTTTGCTACCCTTGCGTTTAGCCTGTTCTATTTGCCGATCTGGTTCGGCACCTGGACCCCATACTGGTTCTGGTTCTTGCACATGCCCATACCGAGTTGGATCTAATGGCTAATAACTATCGCGCGCTGTTCAAGTCGCCCGGCTTTTTGCGTGTCATCACCAGCCAGCTTCTCGCACGTTTTCCGTTTGGAATGATGAGCCTGGCGCTCGTCATGCACATTCAGCACATTTACTCTTCTTATGCAATTGCAGGCTTCGCGCTCGGTGCCGAAACAATCGGTGCGGCAATCAGCGGCCCATTTCTCAGCAGACGCATGGGCGTTGTCGGCGTTCGCAAAGTCATTCTTCCGTTCTCGATTATCAGCGCGTTAGCAATCTTCGGAATCGTCTTCTTCGACTTTCACCCGCTGATGACAATCGCACTCTCTGCAATCGTTGGCCTAACATCGCCACCAATTCAGTCAGCTGCGCGCACGGTTTATCCGACTCTCGTGAAGAAGAAACTTCTGCCTTCGGTCTATGCACTTGACGCAACTTCGCAAGAGCTCATCTGGGTGATTGGCCCGGTGCTCGCAACTGTTCTTGCAGCTCAAATCAACACGGCGTTTCCGGTTTTGCTAATGGGTGCTCTGCAAATTCTCGGCGCTTGGTTGTTCGTGGCAAACAAAGAAGTTGCAAACATTGACATTCCTAAGTCGGGTCGCAAGCTCGGTGGCGTGCTTAAGAACAAAGTTGTCTTTGCAAACCTGATTCTCGGCATGCTTCTCATCGGAAGCTTCAGCGGCGTTGAAGTTGGCACTGTCGCCGTTCTCGGAAAATCGATGGCCGGCCCCGTGATTGCAGTTTTCTCGGTTGGTTCGATCATTGGCGGGCTTCTTCTCGGCAATCGCAACAAGAGCAAGTGGGCGCTCACCCGTTTCTTGGCTCTGATCAGTTTCGGTTACCTCTTGGTTTTCATCAACCCGACTGACCCAATTTGGGTTTCGGTCGCCTGGTTCATTGCCGGCCTCGGCATCGCCCCAGCGCTTGGCACAATGGCGTCGATTATCGGTGTCACAGTGAAGACGTCAGACGCCCCAGAGGCATACGGTTGGGCCGGAACCGGCCAGCTCATGGGCTACTCGGCTGGCGCAGCGCTAGCTGGCATCGCCATCGATGTGGTTTCGCCGACAGCGTCACTCTTGATCGCAATTGTCTTCGGTTTGGGTGCGACACTGGTAGCGGTGATGTCGCTTGGCATCACTCCAGACCTGGGCAAGCCTTCAATAGACACCCAGAGTTTGCCGATCATCGAGGAGTAGCCATGGCCGTATTCGCTGTTACATATCTCTACAGCGCCGAGCCTGACGACTTGAATCTCGTTCGCCCCAGCCACCGCGCTTGGCTAACCGAGCGCCTCGCAGAGGGCTCGCTGCTAGCCAGCGGCCCAATGGTCGACAACCCGACCGCACTTCTGATCTGGCGCGCTGAGTCACTTCAAGAACTGGCGAGGCTGCTCGACCAAGACCCGTTCGACATCGCTGGCTACATCGGCGAACGCACGATCACCGAGTGGAACCCCGTATTCGGCCCGTGGAGCCAAAACTAATGGCATCGCCGCTGGTCACACTCAACGACGGCCGCCTTATGCCGCAGCTCGGTCTGGGCGTATACAAGGTCAATCAAGACATCGCCGTTCAACTCGTGCAGACCGCAATCGAAATTGGCTATCGCCGCGTCGACACCGCAGCTCTTTATGACAACGAGGCCGAGGTTGGCGCTGCCATTCGCAAGAGCGGGCTCGACCGCGAAGAGATTTTCGTAACCTCAAAGATTTGGAATGATCGCCACGGATACCACGAGGCGAAAGATGCCATTCAAGAGTCGGTCGACAGACTCAACATCGGCTATGTCGACATGATGCTTATTCACTGGCCGTGCCCAAAGCAAGACAAGTTCGTCGAAACCTGGCACGCTTTCGAAGAAGTGCTCGAAACCGGATTGGTGAAATCAATCGGTGTCTCAAACTTTCACCAACACCACCTAGAAAAACTTCTTGCGGCTGCGAGTGTTGTGCCGGCGATTAACCAGGTCGAGCTGCACCCACAGCTGGCACAGAATTCGCTGCGCCACTTCAACAAGCAGCACAACATCAAAACTGAGGCCTGGGCTCCCCTGGGTCGCGCAAAGTTTCTAGAGAATCCGCTGCTTGCCGAAATTGCAGAATCGCTTGGCAAGAGCGTTGCTCAGGTAATAATTCGCTGGCACCTGCAATTGCAGAATCTTGTAATTCCGAAATCTTCAAACCCAGATCGTCTCGCAGAGAACTTCGACGTTTTCGACTTTGAACTTAGCCAGCACCAAATGGGCATAATCGCAACACTCAACACAGAAACTCGAATCGCCACCAACCCAGACGACATGAATTAGAGAAGAAAATGCGCGTTCTTGTAACCGGAGCAACCGGACTAATCGGCACCGAAGTAATTCGCCAACTAAAGGCTCGAGGCGATGAGGTCGTCACAATGGTGCGCAGAGCGCCGCAGAACGATTCAGAGCGCGAATGGCAGCCAGATCGCGGTTACCTTCAGCCAGAAACGCTTGACGGCATTGACGCGGTGGTAAACCTCGCGGGTGCAACCACCGGAAAACTTCCGTGGACAAAGAAATACAAGGATGAGCTCATCTGGTCTCGGGTTCGCGCGACCGAATTGCTCGTGGCGGCAATGCACGAGGCAAAGAAACCGCCAAAAGTTTTTGTCTCTGGCAGCGCTAGCGGAATCTACGGCGACACCGGCGACACTCTTCTAACCGAAGACGCACCGAAGGGCACCGGTTTCTTGTCTGACCTAGCGTTCGCGTGGGAGCAAGCAGCGCTAACCGCACCAAAGAGCGTAAGGGTCGTTCTGGCTCGCACCACCCTAGTTATGTCGCGCAAAAAGGGTGCCCTTGGTCGCCTGATGCCCCTGTTGAAACTTGGCGTCGCCGGCCCGCTTGGCAACGGCAAGCAGTGGTGGGCATGGATCAGCCTTCAAGACGAAGCTGCTGCAATCATTCACCTAATCGACAACGCAAAGGCCAAGGGTGCGTTTAACATCACGGCACCTGAGCCGGCAACCTGCGCCCAGCTAATCGCTTCGCTTGGCAAAGCACTTGGTCGACCTACCGTAATTCCGGTTCCGGCTTTCGCTCTGCGCATCGCGTTTGGCGAAGGTGCCGACGAACTGCTGCTCTGCTCGCAAAAGATGTCTGCACAGAAGTTGCTCGACAGCGGTTTCGTGTTCAAGCATCCAAGATTGCAAGATGCCTCGAACTGGGTTGTCGGCCTAACCGACTAACTTGCTCAGGCTGCGCACAAAAGGAACGCCAAGAAGTGCAACTGCAGCCGAGAGTGCACCACCGATAATCATCGGGGCTCGCAGATCAATGGTCGCGAGCAAGCCGCCGACCATCGAGCCGATTGGCATGAGGCCCCAGACCAGGGTTCTGCGAGTGCCGTGAATTCTGCCGAATAACTCGTTTGGAATGATCTGGTGATAAGTCGACATCAACAAGATGTTCCATTGCGCCATCGCGATTCCGTAAATAACTGCGAGGGTGATCCAAACCCAAACGTTTGGTGCAAAACCACTTAGCGTGATCACAAAGCCAGTCATGAATATCGCAATCGCCATTGTGTTCATGCGGCCAAATCGAGTCGACAACCGCGATGCAACGACAGAACCAAGAACGCTGCCCACAGCTGGTGCAAGCATGACTAAACCAAAGGTTGCAATTGGCACGTTCAAGACTTTTAACATGAACAAAACCATGGTCGATCCCGTTGCCGAAAAGAAGAACCCGACGGTTGTCGTGAAGAGCACGAGTTTCAGCAGAATTTTGTCTTCATAGAGATACCGAATGCCAAATTTCATGTCGGCAAGCAAGGATTTCTTCGCTGCCTCGGTGCCATCGTCTTCAAGTGCTGATATTCGGCGATATGAGCCCGGAATCAGTGCAACCAAGATGACAGCTAGCAGAATGCTCAGGGTTCCTGAAGCGAACGGCAAGATGATAGCAGTCGCATACAAGAGTCCACTAAGCGGAGCACCAAACAGCTCTCCGACCATCGTCGCTCCAATTTGCAGACGCGAGTTTCCGCGTTCGAGTTGCTCTGGTTTCAAGACCTGGGGAATCAGGGCCTGAGCCGTGGTGTCATAGAGCACCTCAGCGGCGCCAATGATGAAGGCGACGAGGTAGAGAATCGGAATGTTTACGATTCCGGTTGCTATCGAGATGGTCAAGAAGGCTGCGGCCGTGAATCTGACCACATTGGCCGCCCACATGGCTTTTCGCCGATCAACGCGATCAACCAGCGTTCCAATCGGAATCGCGAAAAACAGCCAGGGCA
This sequence comes from Actinomycetota bacterium, assembly GCA_041179445.1. Lineage (GTDB taxonomy): Bacteria > Actinomycetota > Actinomycetes > Actinomycetales > Microbacteriaceae > Rhodoluna. Next base: position 4,718 of record JBEGTK010000004.1, read on the forward strand.
ACAGCACTATCGCCGAAAGGGCCGCAATTATTACCGGGTCTTGTGTCAGCGTGGCTGCCAATAGAGGTGCCGCGGTCTTGAGCAAGCCATCGGTGACGTTCGAGGCGAGCGTGGCTGACCACAGCTTGTTAAAGGTAGCGCCAAGCGGCTCGAGTTTGACCCTCTTACTTTCGCCCACACCGGCTCCTTCTAAATCTCGCTAAGACTAACAAAAAGAAAAATCCCACCGACGAATCGGTGGGATCTTTCGTGAAGAAAAAAGAATTACTTCTTCTTTGCTACCTTGCGAGCTGCTGGCTTGCGCGCAGCAGTCTTCTTAGGAGCTGCCTTCTTTGCAACAGTCTTCTTTGCAACAGCCTTCTTAGGAGCTGCCTTCTTTGCAGGAGCCTTCTTAGCTACTGGCTTCTTTGCAGCGGTTGCCTTCTTAGGTGCAGCCTTCTTTGCAGGAGCCTTCTTAGCTACTGGCTTCTTTGCAGCGGTTGCCTTCTTAGGTGCAGCCTTCTTTGCAACAGCCTTCTTAGCTACTGGCTTCTTTGCAGCGGTTGCAGCAGCCTTCTTTGCAGCTGGCTTCTTCTTTGCTGGGGCAGCCTTCTTGACTACCTTCTTGGTTGCGGTCTTTACAGCCATTGTTGTCCTTTTCTCGAGAGCGATAGCAGTTTCTGCTACTTTCTTACCTGTTTCTTGAAGGACGTCCTGGACTTCATCCTGAACATCCTCTGCAATTGCTTCGACGGTCTTCTGAACGCTTTTTGCATTTGCGTTCCAGACCTTCTTAGCGCGATCGAAAATTGCCACTCTATTTGCTCCTCTGATGTAAATTGCAGATACTCAAAAGCGTAGCGGAATTGCACATAAATCAATTGACACGCCGTATTTCGAAAAAATTGTTTAAATTGCGCGGCGGCGCTTAAGAATCTGATCTAGCTCGTTTGAATCGAGTGTTTTCTCGCCTTGGCGATTTTGCTTTTCTGTTATCGGCAAAACTTCTGCAAGCGATACGGCTTCGATCTCACCGGTTCGACGAGCGAAGTTAGATTCCGGAAGCTCGCTTGAGCTCCAGTCACTCTCATCAAAGAGTTGTTCAGTGCGAGCGTCGCGCAATGCTGCTTCCCTTATGGAATAAGCCATTCGAGCCCGTTGAGCAGCTAGTTGCTCCATGGTGAGTGCTGTCTGCGGTGATGCTTTTTTGCGACTTGAACGCAGCGCAGAAGCCGAAAGCATGAAAGCTGCAAGAGCAATGCCCGACATTGCGAGCCACATGATGTTGTTGAACGAGAGAACAACACCGACAACCGTGACGACGAATGAGGTTGCTAGCAACACGATAAACGCGCCTCGAATTGCCCGAATATTTTTGTTACGAATTGCTAATTGCGACACGCCGTTAGAGGTTTTTTTCGCCCCAGCCGAAGAATTTTTTGAAAACTTTCTACCAAAACTCGAACCTTGCTCTTGGTCATCTTTTTTCGTTCCCCAGTTCGGAACGTAAACCAAGACCCAAAGCAAAACGACGACTGCAAACATCCAGCCGCCGTTTAGTGAGAAAGTCATGACTCAAAGATATGAGTCAGCTGCCAAAGTGCCCATCATTTTGCTCGGTGTGTTTAATGACTTTTGTCGAAAATGGGTAATTCATCTCGCCGACCTGGTTTCGTTGCCAACGATTTAAGACTCCTGATTGAACTTCTTCGTGAGTGAGAGCAAAAATGTAGTGATCACGCCAAGCTCCATTGATGTGAATGTAACGCTGCTTGAGTCCTTCATATCTAAAACCAAGTTTTTCAACTACTCGCAGACTTGCAAGATTTTCTGGTCGAATGTCGATTTCGATGCGGTGAATTCCAACAACGTTAAACAAATAGTCGCAAACCAGTGCAACCGCAGTTGGCGTGATTCCTTTGCCGGCAACTTCAGGAATAACCCAATAACCAATCACGCAAGATGAAACAGAACCAAACAAAATATTTGCAACATTCAGTTGACCAACGATCACGCCGTCTTGCTCTATTACAAAAGGCAAACAACTGTTGTTATCCATTTGCTTAAGCAACATGCGAATCTGTCCGCGAATGTCAAAAGAATTTGGACCCTCTGGATTCGTTGCTTCCCAGGGGCGAAGCCACTCGCGATTCGAGAGAATCAACTTCTCCATCGCTCGCGAATCTTTCATTCGAACGATGCGCATGCGAACGTCGTTGTGGGTTAGCGCGAATGAAAGAGGCACGTGGCTAGATTAGTCGCATGACAGAAATCGAGCAGGCTGAGGCAAAAGCTGCACATCGCTCATCCCTGAGAGCCAGCCGAGCCGAGCGAGCTCACGACAGCGATGAGGCTGCTCGCCTGAGTGAGCAACTCGGGCAGTACTGCATCGACAACAAGGTCGGAACGGCAGCGGCATACCTGCCAATTGCTGGCGAGCCAGACATCACCGATTTCTTGAACTGGGCTCTCAGCAAATCAATCGAGCTCATGCTGCCTCGGGTTTCTGGAAACGAACTTCGATGGGTGAAGTTCGATGGCAGCACGGCATCGGGTGAGCTCGGTTTCGAAGAGGCCGCAGGCAAGCCCACAAAGCTTTCAGATGCAGACGTGATTTTTATGCCTGCCTTGGCCGTCGACCTCAAAGGCAATCGCCTCGGCAAGGGCAAGGGCTACTACGACCGAGCGCTAGAGCCTTTTCGCGGCCAGAAGCGCCGCCCCAAATTTGCTGCAGTCGTGTTTGACGAAGAAGTAGTCATGGCTGTCGCTGCAGAAGCGCACGACCAGGCAGTCGACTTGGCTATCACCGCCAGCAAGTTGATTTGGTTTAACCGCTAGTTATTGCCAATGGGGTGGCACGTCGCCACGCAGACGGTCATCGTTGCCAATTGGCTTGTCGCCCCAGGCGATGTCGGTGTCTTCATAGGCACGATCGTTCTCAAAGAGTCTCACCGGGCGCTGAGAAATCTGCATGCCGAGCGACTCGGCAATTCGTTGAGCAACCGCCTGCGGGTCAGAGAACAGTTCAAAGCTGTGCACACGGATGTATCGCCAGCCCATCGAACGCAACAGAGTCGATCGCAGACGCAGTTTCTCGCTCAGAGTCTCGCCCTGCAGCGCCCAATCTGGAACAACCACCGCGCTCTTCGCGCCGTATGCGACCACTAGTGAAAGCCTCTCGGCGAAGGTTGCATCAACGCGTGCGCCGAGCCTTCTGAGGCGCACAGCCAAGTCAGCAAGCATCGGATCTGGGTCTTTCTCAGAAGCGACGTGACCGCCGTCTTCGGCACTTGCCAGCAGGCTCTTCAGCAGTCGAGCACCGTTGCTCAGCCCCTCTGCCGGAATCACCGAAGAAGTCATGCAACTCACGATGGTGATTTGCTTTCTTGCACTCACCAGCGTGTTGGTTAGATAGCGTCTGCCATCTTTCATGCTCAGCTGACCGAAGTCGCTCGAGACTCCGCCGCGTGGAGTCAGGCCATAGCCCACCGAGAAGATGATGCGATCTGCAATTCGGTGAGCCAGGTCTGCAATTGTGACAACCTCGAATTTTTCGTCACCATGACCATCAAAGAACGGCGAAAGGTCGGGCTTCGACGCGAGCTCTTTTTGCAGAGTTGCTCTAATTCGATCAGCGTGCACGACAGAAGCTGTCGCTACGAAGAGAGACTGGCCGGCATGCCAAAGGGCGTGGTTCAAAACCAGGTCAACTACACGTCGAACCTCTGCCTCGGGGCTCTCGGTTGCACCGTCATAGGTTGAGTTCGCATTTGCGCCCTGTGTAATGATTTCGATCGAGTGCGACTTCTTTCCGGCAAAGTCTGCGGGCGTAGGCTCAAAGGCAATTCGGTTCTGATAGAACTCTCGATTTATGAAAGCACCTAGCACCTGACCAGAGGTGCGGTAACTAACGCGCAGGGTTTCGAAACCGAAACCGGTCTTGGCGGCCTCATAGAGCGAACGCGATTCGATTTCGCGACCAATTGGCCTCAAACGTGATTCAACCTCGAAACCTTCAGGTGACGAAATCGCATCGTCACCAAAGGCAATGACTTGCTTCGAGCGCTTTAGCACCGAGAGATTTTCTGCAACCGTCGTGCCGGCGGCATCCATGATGATTGCGACATCAAATTGCTGACCATCAAGGGCTCGTGCCGCTTCGAAAGGCGAGACCATGACGACCGGTGCAATTGCGTTGAGCAAAGTGCCCGCTGACTTTGCAAGGTCAGGCAGTGATGCCGAGCCGGTCTTGAGCAGAGCCTTGAGCGTGGCCGCGTCGGTTGGGTTGGCCGCCACCGCGCTGTGCCAACGCTCGGCCAGAAGGTTTGCGATTTTAGGCGCACCAAGAGCGATCAGGCTTTGGTCTGCGTTTGCGAACTGCTTCTCGATTTCATCGATCTCGGCAACGCTGAAGCTAAGCAGAGTCGGGTCGCGCTGAATCAAAACTTCGAGAACGCTCTGCCACCAGGCGAGATCAAATTCGACAGCGATGTGTTCGCGCGGGGTGTGCAGTCTTGCAAGCTCGCGCTTGAGTGGCTCGAGCCCGACCTCGGCAAGCTGGCTTGCGATAAGGGTTCGTTCGCCAAGGTTGTCTAGCGCTGCGGTGTCATTCACCATCGAGTCGAGTTTCTTCTCAAGCTCTTTAAGCGGAAGTCGAATCATCGCAGTGTGGGTCAGTTCGGCATCGAGATGACGCTCCAGCTCATCGAGGTCTGCGATAAAACTTTGATAAACAACCTGCACATCGTTAAGTCCGAGTGGAACCTCAGGTGCCGTAACCGCGTTCGAATAGAGGTGCCACTGTTCACGCTGCTCTTGAATCTGTCGAAGCGAAGCATTGAGGTCAGCAACATGCATGCCTGGTCGAAGATATTCTTTGGCGAGCTTCTTTAGTCGGCGACGATTGCCACCAGACATTGCAGAGCGTCCAGTTTCTTTTCTTGGCGCGGTTGCGGTGATGAGTTCATTTAGCGGGCGATCGAAAACATCTGCAATAAAACGATCAAGAGTTTCTCGAATGCCAACGAAGAGCCGAAGATAGACGCCCCACTGCTCGACTGTTTCGGCGGGCTTAAATTTGACGCGCTCTGTGAACGAAGACATGTGTTCGTTGAGCTTCTTAAACTCAACATCGCGAAGGCGGCGAGCCATTTCAACCGCTGCTGCAACATCTGCCGGCGAATCAAACTTTGCCTGAAACCACGCTGAGTCGCTTGGCCCGAACTTGAACTCACCTAGAGCTTCTGACTTTTGCAGAAGCGCAATTGCTGCTTCGCGATTCTTGTGTTGCAACAAGAACTGCTTTTCGATTCGCGCCCGAGTCTCTGGTGCATGGGGCATCGAACTGAGCATTGCTAGCTTCTGCAGAGCCTGACCAATAGAGATGCCGAACTCAGGGTCAACGCGCTCAAGTGCCTGCTGGTATTGCCCGAAGCGCTGTTGGGCCGCATCGCGCTTGGCTATTGCCGAGTCGAAGTCTGCGGCGGTTGCTTTTTCATTTCTCGAAATCGACGAGATGGTATCTACCCAGGTTGCCGAACTTCTAATGCCCAAGCCCGGCAAGCCAACCGCCGCGAAACGCTCTGCTAACTCGGCAAGAGTTTGTCTGCGGCTTGCCGAAATGACTACCCGCTTGCCCTGCTCAACAAGAGCCGCAACAGTGTTGACGACGCTCTGCGTGTAACCACAGCCAGGCAAAGTCTCGACCGCAAAATTCAGACCAAGAATCGCGCGCGCGACAATAAACTGCTGAGTCAAATCTGCGTCGGCAACCAAAGTGGCCGGTTGAACATCAACAATCGGCAAGCGGTTGAACGCCGATTCGTTCGCGAGAGTTGCAATCGCTTCGCCATCAAAAGGTTCAAGGTCGGCAACTAGTTCAACCGGTGCCGTGGTGAAGTTTGTGATCACGAGCAAGCGCTGCAATTCGGCAGAACCTCGACCGGCAACGAGCTCAGTCAAATAGTTTGTGACAGATGCCGGAATGATGTCGCTCGATTCGGCTGCGAGCCTGAGCAACTTTGCCTGATCAATGTCAGCCGAATAGCAATTCTTGAATGCCTCGATTAGCGATGGGTTTATGCGTGCCTCGCTCGAAAGCGAAACTTCATAGTCGTCACCCTTAAGCGTGAGATTTATCGACCAGATCAAAATCGGCAACTGCAGGTCATAGCCATCGCCCTGCAAGTTCGCGAGACCACCCAAGAGCCCAAGAGTTTCGACCCCGAATTGCTGCGAGATCTTGTCTGCCTGGTTCTTGATTCGGCGGGCCGCGCCAAGTGCCGAAGCAAAAGTTTGCGGGTCGCGCACCAGATTAGAAAGTGTGGTGGTTCGGCCGGCCACAAATTGAGAGAACCCGCTCGGATGAGACTGGGTCAGGTCGATTTGGCCATACGAGCTGCGCTCAAAGTGAATCAGAGGATTGGTAACGCCAATAGCTTCAAGCTCTCGTTGCCAGAGCGCCCAGGCATGCTCAGGCACGCTGATTGGCTTAGATTCATGCTCTGGCATGCCTAAAGCCTAAAACCGAGCAACACGGATGGCCCGCAGGCTCGGTATATTTGGCCGGTTAGCCCTCGTAGCTCAGTGGATAGAGCAGTGGTTTCCTAAACCATGTGCGGAAGTTCGATTCTTCTCGGGGGCACTGAACGCGATAACTTCGCGTTCAGTCTCCTTTGCACCTTCGCGACCTGCGGCCGCTCGCGGGGGCACTGAACGCGATAACTTCGGCCCGCGGTCATTGAAATGTCCTAACAACTGCTCGCTTAGGCTTGGCACATGACTCTCACCAAATCTCGCGCAGCTTCAGTCTGGTTCACGGGCATCTTCTTGCTATTCGCTGCCCGAGGCGTTCTGATGTCTACCTGGAGCAACCAAGGCCCGGCCATAAAGTCAGCACTTGACCTGAGCAGCTCAGAGATGGGCCTCTACCAAATGGTCATCAGCATCGGCTCGATTGCCGGAGTTGTCGTTGCCGGACGTCTGCTTCACAAAATGGGATCGCGTTACATGTCGCTTTTCTCATATTTGCTCATGGCCGCGAGCATCATCGGTCTGGGCTTCGTTGTCGACAGTCACTCATTCTTCTTTGCAGTGTTGCTTACCGCACTTATTGGTGCACCATTCGGCATCGCCGACTTTGACAATAACTTTGAAGCCGGCGAAATCGATCGCCGCTCGGGTCGCAATCAGGTGCCGATGTTGCACTTTGGATATTCGGGAGCCGTGCTCGCCGGTGGATTGCTCACCGGGCTTTTCATCACACTAAATTTTGACCTGTCGCAAAACTTCATGATCATCGGTGTTATTGTCACAATCTTGGCCATCGCTGGTTCATTCATGATTCCAAAGAGCAACGGAAAACTCGACACCGCTGATCACGAAACCGGCGCAAATCGAGTTACCGTTCTTGATGTTTTAAAAGACAAGCGAAACGTCAAGATTGTTGCAATCGCTTTTGCCTTCGTTGTCACCGAAGCCTCAGCAGTTCTATGGATTCCAATCACGCTCACCGATGAGGGCATGAGCGGTTCAGAGGCCGCGCTGGCATTTTCTGTGTTCGCTCTTGCGATGGCTCTGATGCGCGTTGTTGGTGGCCGAATTGCAGACAGACTTGGTCGAGTCACCATCATTCGTTACCTGTCGATTTTGGCGCTCATCGGCATCGCCATCTTTATGGCTACTCCCCTGATTCACCTTCCATACCTGGGCATTGTTCTCTGGGGAATCGGCGACTCGATTGGCATCTCGATGGCAGTCGCTGCAATGTCTGACAACCCTAAGGGCGCGCACGCAAAGCAAACTCTGCTCTGGACAGTCGTCTACTTTGCTAACTTCACCGTTGGCCCAGTGCTCGGAATTCTCAGCAGTTTCGTCGGCAACTACATGTCGTTTATTTTTCCGATCGCCACCTTGGCGATGGCGTTTGCATTTGCTTCAGCGGTCAAGTCACAGCCGAGCGAGAAAGCAGTTTAGGCAGCTAGATAGTTTTGCCACTCTGGTTCTGCGTGATCTGCACCACGAACCATCCATGAAGTGCCGTGCGGCATTCTCGGCGTGAAGCTCAGCGACCAACCAATTTCAGCAAGGGTCTTGTCACCTTTTTTGTTGTTGCAACGAAGGCAGCAGGCAACGAGGTTTTCCCAACTATCTGCTCCACCGCGTGACTTTGGTTGCACGTGATCAATCGTGTTTGCTGGACGCTGGCAATAGGCGCAGCGATGCATGTCGCGTCGAAGCACTCCCCTTCGTGAAACCGGAATATGGCGACCTCCAGGCACGCGCACATATCGCGAAAGCAAAATGACAGATGGCAACTCGTATGCCCCGTTGGCGCTGTGAACTTTTTGCGCTTCGTTCTGCTCGAGCACGGTGGCCTTCTGATTCAACACGAGCATCAGTGCTCGGCGAAACGAAACGACGGCAAGCGGCTCATAGCCAGCGTTCAAAACTAGTGTTCGCATAACTTCCTCTCGAATTCACCCACACGGCTTGTGAGTTTTCGCAGCGTTAGTTTTGGCAATAAAAAACGCGCCGTCATAAATGACGACGCGGCTAATTGACCGATTGTTGGCGGTGTTGAACTCCAGGGCAACACTGAACCGCTTGCTTGGCGGGCAAACTGGTCAGCGCCATGGCGAACTCCTGTCAAAACAACTAATGCTTTAAGCAGAGATTAGACCCATCGGCTTGCGCAGCCGTTGATTATGAAGGGTCGTGTTGCTTTAGTTCGAAACGATGCGAACGAAGTGCACGTTCGGCGTAAAGATCGGGGCGAGCTTCACCGTGTCGCCACGACGTGGTGCGTGATAGAAGTTTCCGTTGCCGGCATAGATTCCGTCGTGACTCAAGTCGTTGAACACGACCAAGTCGCCAGGAAGTGCGTCTTCAGGCTTCACCAACATGCCCATGCGGTTCTGCGCGTGCACCGAGTGAGGCAGTGCGATTCCAAATTGCGAGAACACGAAGGCGATGTAGCCAGAGCAGTCAAAGCCAGCTGGGGTTGACCCGCCGAAAACATATGGTGTGCCCACGTATTTTGCTGCAACGGCAAGAATGGTCGCCGGGTCTAGACCTGAGTACTTCGGGTTAGCCAAGTAGTCTGCGGCGGTCGGGCCTGAATAGGTGCGGTAGTTGGTCAAGGTTGCTTCGCGTTCGATCTCAGAAGCTTTTGCATCTTGATAGGTTCCGCGAACAAACTTGACGGTGTTCATGGCGGCGACGGTTAGGTTCTGCGTGTCAGCACCGTCTGCCAATTCTTGAGAGCTCGTGGTTGTGAAACGAGCCATGGCAACAACGTCTGGGTTGAATGCATAAGCCGGAAGCGAGAAGGTCGCGAATAGACCAGAACTAATAGCCATAGTCACGGCATTTCGAACCTGGCGGCGAGCGAACCAGCGAATCTTGCGCTGGGCGCGAATCACGTTTTGAGCGACTGGCTGAGTGGTTTGGTTAGCTGCAAAGAAAGCGGCGTCTTGTTTTGCAGCTTTTTTAGCCGCACGACGCTCGGCGCGCGAAAGTCGAGCCTTTTCGGCTTCGCGTATCGATCGACGACTGCGCAGTTCGAAAGATTCGAGAACATTAATCTCGACGTCTGCGCGGTGTCTGCCGTTGCCTTGTTGGGCCACTAGATTTCTCCGATCGGATTAATAGGTCGGGGCATCCACTTGCCTCAATTTTACCCGCAGAACCGAAGCCATTGACCGAATTGGTAATAATCACAGGCTTTTTTGAGGCTCAAAAACCCCTAGAAATCAACGATTTAGCTGGCGACGAAGAGATGGGCGGCCAAATCGCGGCTAAACACGAGGGCATCCTTGGCACCGACCGCCTTGACCGTAATCTCGGATGGGCCGAAGTCGAGAGTGACAGTTGCACCCGGAATAAGGCCGGCTTCGCGCATGTCTGCGAGCTGCTCGCTGAACACCTGAAGCGGTTCGCCAATACGAGAGAGCTTGTATTGCTTGCCCTCGGCTTCTCCGACCAATTCCGTGATCGCAATCACACCGTCGCGAAATGCTTCGTTCGACTTGTGGCCGAGTTCTGCTAATCCGGGAATCGGGTTGCCGTATGGCGAAACATCCGGGCTTGAAATCAGGCCGATGATTTTGCGCTCAACCTGCTCGCTCATCACGTGTTCCCAGCGGCAGGCTTCTTCGTGCACGAACTCCCACTCGAGCCCGATTACGTCGGCAAGCAGGCGCTCGGCGAGGCGGTGTTTGCGCATCACGCCGATTGCCTCGCGGCGACCGTCATCGGTGAGTTGCAGGTGTCGGTCGGCAGAAACGTTGACGAGGCCGAGGCGTTCCATTCGGGCAACGGTCTGAGACACTGTTGGGCCGGCGTGGTCGAGGCGCTCAGCAATTCGAGCTCGCAACGGAACCTGGCCCTCTTCTTCAAGTTCAAGAATCGTGCGCAGATACATCTCAGTGGTATCGATTAGATCGTCGTGATGCTCCATGGCCCCTCCTCGTTTTCTCAAGACTATCGCTCGGTAGAATTATCAAATGTCTGAGATAAAAATTCCCGCTGAGTTCATTCCTGCTGACGGCCGCTTTGGCTGCGGACCTTCAAGACTTCGCCCGGCTCAGATTGCCGCTTTCGCAACCGAAGGCGCAAAACTCATGGGAACCTCGCACCGACAGGCACCCGTCAAGAACTTGGTCAAGCGCGTGCAAGACGGACTTCTCGATTTGTTTCACAACCCAGCCGGCTATGAAATCGTTCTAGGCAATGGTGGCTCGACAGCATTCTGGGATGCCGCCGCATTCTCACTAGTCGAGAAGAAGGCGCAGAACCTCGTGCACGGTGAGTTCGGTGCAAAGTTTGCAACATCACTGACGAATCCGTGGCTAGAAAAGCCAACCGTGATCAATGGCGAGCCTGGCTCACGGCTTGAACTTCGCGCCGAGGCTGGCGTTGACTCTTATGCCTACGCGCAGAACGAGACTTCAACTGGCGTTGTCACTCCGGTCAAGCGAGTCGCCGGCGCAGACACCGGTGCGCTCATGTTTACCGACGCAACCTCGGCTGCCGGTGGAATCGATTTCGATGCAAACGAGACTGACGTTTATTACTTTGCACCGCAAAAGAACTTTGCATCAGACGGTGGCCTCTGGTTCGCGTTGATGTCACCTGCGGCACTTGAGCGCGCAGAGCGCATCGCAGCGAGCGATCGCTACATTCCAGAGTTCTTGAGCGTGAAGACCGCAATCGACAACTCACGCTTGAACCAGACGCTCAACACGCCCGCGATCTCGACTCTGTTCCTGCTTGCTGAGCAGATCGACTGGATGAACGAGAACGGCGGACTTACCTGGGCAGACGCTCGCACAAAGGCTGCGTCTCAGCACCTGTATGACTGGGCAGACGCATCGGCTTTCGCAACTCCGTTTGTGAGCAACCCAGAGCACCGCTCGCAGGTGGTTGTGACCATCGACTTCAACGACGATGTTGACGCTGCAGCAGTCGCAAAAGTCTTGCGCGCGAACTCAATTGTTGACACCGAGCCATATCGAAAATTGGGTCGAAACCAATTGCGAGTTGCAACTTTCACCGCGACCGAACTTTCTGACGTGCAGAAACTCACCGGCGCAATTGACTTTGTAGTTTCACAACTCGGATAGTTTCGAAACATGCGATTTTATGTAAAGGACTCTGAGCGAAAGCCAGACCCCGAACCGATCAAGACAAACGCGAAGCTCGCAATTATTGTCGGTTTGATTTTGTGGGTAATCGCCCTGCTATTTCTTGTATTTCAAGCGACCCAGGCGTCTGCGCAAAAATCTTGGTACACGACCACTTGCGTCGTCGGAATCATTCTCGGCGTCTACGCTCTCATCCGTGAGCGTCGCCGCTGATTCTTCAGCAACTGGTTCTTCGCTAGCGTCTTCAGATTTTTCTTCTGAGCTTTCGCTTTCTTCTTCTGACTCGTCTTCTGCGACTTCAGAATCTTCATCAGACTCTTCTTCAGAATCTTCGTTCTCGGCTGCCTCGAGAGCAGCCTGAGCTTCGAGCTCGGCCTGAAGAGCCTTGTAGTCTGCCAAACGCTCAGACCAAGGCACCCAGTTCGGCGCAATTAGAGACTCGTCGCCAGGCATGAGGTTGACTTCGCTAACTGTGGTGCTGTCATCGTCGGCAAAAAGCGAAACAGACCAGGTCCAGCCGACATAGCCCTTCATCTTGGCGGCGAACAGGAACGTGTAAACATTCTCGTCTTCTTCGATAGAAGTTAGAAAGTCACCAACGCCGTTTTTAGGGGCAGATTCGACCGCGGCCAACTTGGCACGATCGCGAAGCTGTTGTTCGTTGAGCTTAGGCATCCAGTTCGTCTGCCAATTTGCGAAGCAAGTTTGCGATCTTGGTGCCCTGGGCAGGCTCTGGGTGCTTGCCGCGCTTTAGGCCACCGCCGATGCCGTCGAGCAAGCGAATTAGGTCTTCGACAATGATCGACATCTCATCGGCTGGCTTGCGTGAGCGCTGAGCCAAGCTGATCGGTGCCTCAAGAATGCGCAGAGCCATGGCCTGAGCGCCCTTCTTGCCATCGACAATGCTGAACTCAACACGTGAGCCAGGCTTTATAGAGGTTGTGCCTGCCGGAAGGGCTGACGCGTGCAAGAAAACCTCAGAACCTTCGTCAGACGCGATGAATCCGAAGCCCTTGTCTTCGTCGTAAAACTTAACTTTGCCGGTAGGCATTTGAACCTCTTTCAAT
>JBEGTK010000005.1:0-15741 GCA_041179445.1 Actinomycetota bacterium
AGTCAGGTTCACGAGGTGCAACTTAGTGAAATTGCCAAGGATGACGCCAATGACTGGGCGGCCTATCCGCTAGGTGTCGCCTGGGCTCTGCAGCAGCTAGGTGCTCAGAATGCCTCGGGATTTGATGCATTTTTTGACTCGGATGTTCCGGTTGGCGCAGGCCTTTCATCTTCGGCGGCAATCGAGTGTTCGATTGCCTCTGCACTCAACGAACTGTGGAACTCTTACTTCGACCGCAAGGCTCTGGCGAGCGCAGGGCAACTTGCAGAGAATTCCATTGTTGGTGCACCTACCGGAATCATGGATCAATCGGCGTCGATGTTCGGCCAAGCCGACAAAGCAATCTTTCTCGATTGCAAGACCCTTGAGGCTCAAAACGTCGAGCTCGGTTTCGATGAAGAAAACCTCGAACTACTAATCATCGACACCAGAGTTGCACACAGGCTAGTCGACGGAGGTTATGCCGAAAGACGAGCAGCTTGCGAGCTTGGTGCTTCGCTTTTGAAGGTTGACTCGTTGAGAGAACTTTCTAGTGCAGATCTGATCAAAGCCGAAACAGTTTTAGACGACGTGACTCTGCGCAGAGTTCGGCACGTCGTCACCGAAAATGAGCGTGTGCTAAAAACCGTTGAGTTGCTTCGCTCAAGTGGCCCTCGTTCGATAGGCGAGTTGATGATGCAATCACATTCGTCGATGCGCGACGACTTTGAGATTTCGGTTGACGAATTAGACACCGCCGTTGACGTTGCAGTTCGCCACGGAGCAATCGGCGCGCGCATGACCGGCGGTGGTTTTGGCGGTGCCGCAATTGCTCTTGCGCCAATCGACAAGGTCAGCGAAATCACCTTGGCGGTTATCGCAGAGTTTGAATTGCTCGGCTATGCAAAGCCAAATATCTTTTCAGTCAGCGCAGCCGAAGGTGCGCGACGCGACGCCTAACCCAGTGGGTCTGGAGTCATCACATACTTGGTTTCGAGATATTCGTGAATGCCCTCTGGGCCACCTTCGCGACCAAGACCTGAAGCCTTGACACCGCCGAACGGCGCTGATGCGTTCGAGACTAGGCCGGTGTTCAAACCGGTCATGCCCGTGTCAAGAGTCTCGACCAGACGAAGGCCTCGCTTGAGGTCTTGGGTGAACGCGTAGCTAACCAAGCCATACTCGGTGTCGTTGGCAAGGCGAACTGCCTCTTCTTCAGTCTTGAAGCGGGTTATTGGCGCGATTGGGCCAAAGATCTCTTCTTGCAAGATGGTCGAGCCTGGCTTTACGTGGTCGATGACGGTCGGCTCGAAGAAGTAACCCTCGCCATCGGCAACAGCACCACCGGTGAGCACATTTGCGCCCTCTGACTTGCTTGCCTCAACTAGGCGCTTCATGTTCTGACGGGCCTTTTCGTTGATGACCGGGCCACAGGTGGTGTCAGCATCGACACCGCGGCCGAGCTTTAGGCCTGTCATGCGCTCTGCGAACTTTTGACCAAATTCGTCTGCAACAGATTCGTGAATGATGAAGCGGTTTGCAGCTGTGCAAGCCTGACCGATGTTGCGCATCTTGGCGAGCATCGCCCCGTTCACGGCGGCGTCAACATCAGCATCTTCGAAAACGAGGAATGGTGCGTTGCCGCCGAGTTCCATCGATGAACGAAGCACGCGCTGAGCACTCTGCTCGAGCAACTTCACGCCAACCGCGGTTGATCCGGTGAAAGTAATCTTGCGCAAACGCGAGTCTGCGATGATCGGCGAACTTGTTGCAGCCGAAGTTGAAGTCGTAATCACGTTGATAACACCAGCAGGCAAACCTGCCTCTTCGAGAGTGGCGACTAGCAGCAACGTGGTTAGCGGCGTGAGCTCAGCTGGCTTAACAACCATGGTGCAACCGGCAGCAATTGCTGGGCCGATTTTTCGCGTTGCCATTGCCAGCGGAAAGTTCCAAGGTGTAATCGCGAACGCCGGGCCAACTGGGCGCTGAGTTACCAACATGCGACCGGTGCCTTCAGGAGATATTCCGTAGCGACCTGAAATTCTCACGGCTTCTTCGCTGAACCAACGCAAAAATTCGTTGCCGTATGTGACTTCGCCGCGCGCCTCGGCAAGTGGCTTGCCCATTTCGAGACTGATCAGCATTGCAAACTCTTCGCTTCGTGCGCGAACCAATTCAAAAGTTCTGCGAAGAATTTCGGCGCGCTCTCGTGGAGCAACGCGGGCCCAACTTGCTTGGGTCTCGTCTGCTGCGGTTAGCGCGCGAAGGCCGTCTTCGGCGGTTGCGTTTGCGATTTCGAGCAGCGTCTTGCCGGTGGCTGGGTCTTCGACTGCGATTTTGCTTGACGCACTGCCCTCGACCCACTTTCCGCCGATGTAAAGACCGGTTGGAACCTTGGCCAAAAGCTCTTGTTCTGTAAGCGCCATCGCTCTATCCTTGCTCGAATTTGTTCGGATGCTAATAGTCTAGACAACCGGTGCTTTGTGGCAACCGAAGTCTCAGGCGGCGATATGGCAGCCGGCTGCCTTCATCTGCGCAATAGCAGAGTCGGTCGATTCTGCCGAGATTCCTGCGCACATCTCGGTCAAAACAGTAACTGCCAACCCCGCCTTGCGAGCGTCTAGCGAAGATGCCAGTACGCAGTAGTCGGTGGCTATTCCGACAACGTCGAGCTGATCAACACCCGCACTGTCCAGAACATCAGCGATTGATTTGCCGTCGCGAGTAACGCCCTCGAAAGCCGAATAGCTTGGTTTACCCATTCCCTTTTCGAGGTGCACATTGATGAGTGAGGCATCTAGGTTCGGGTGATATTCAGCGCCGTTAGTGCCAGAAACGCAGTGCGCGGGCCAGGTGTTTGCAAAGTCAGGCGCTTGCCCTTCGTCGGCAAAATGCCCGCCGTTGTTGTTGTCGGCATCGTGCCAATCGCGTGAGGCCAACACGAGGTCATATTCACTCGCATGCGCAGTCAAGTAGTTAGTGATTCTTTCGGCGACCGCGGCCCCGCCAGAAACTGCAAGCGAGCCACCTTCGCAGAAATCGTTTTGAACGTCGACAATCAAAAGCGCTTTAGTCATTGCGGCTCAATTAGTTGTTCGAGAGTTGATTGCCACAACGATAAATCGCGGTTGCCAAATTGTCGATTGCATCTTTGGCATCGTCTTTCACGTTTCCGAGCGCATAAATGGCAAAGGTGAGTTGCGTTGAATCTTTGGCGTTGATGATTCCGGCAAGCGTGTAGCCGCGCTTGATCCAACCGGTCTTTGCAATAATGTGCCCGGCGGCATCGAGGTTGTCACCACCGAATCGACTTGCTAGCGAACCACTTTCATGGGCAATCGGCAATCCTTGATAAATGATTGAGTAGTTGCCCTGTGAGCCGAGAATCAGTTTCGAAAGCTGTGCCAAATATGTTGGCGAAACCGAGTTGAAATCTGAAAGACCGCTGCCGTCTTTGATGGTCACGTTCGCAGACGAAATCATTGTTGAGTTCAAACCCATTTTGATTGCAGCATTTAGCGAAGTGAAAGAACCGTCAAAACCTTGCTTGAGCGAAACCAGACGTGCCAGATATTCGGCCTGGGTGTTGTCTGAGACCAGCAGCATGTGCTTGACCCACTGGCTGATCGGCTGCGAGTAGACGCTCGCGATTTGAGTCATGCCGGCGGGCATCTTGGCCTCGCTGATCGCCGCAGCACTTGCGCCAGCGCCGAGAGCAGCCTTGAAGTAACGCCCCGCGTTGGCAACCGGAGTGGAGCTTCGAGCCGATGTCTCGGCGCTCGGGTTCTTGCGGTCGCCGTCTACCTGAAGGGCCGTGACCTCAGACATGTATCCCTGAGTTTGTTCACTGCGCTGCCAGGTTGGCTCCCAACTTGGGCCGCTGAACAGAGTCGAGTCGAGAACAATCTTGTTCACGGCCTGTCCCTTGAGCGATGCGTTAACTGCAACAGCAAGGTCGCTTAGTTTTGGAGCGTCTTTATAAACAGACTGCTTGCCGTTGGCCGTGCGCGAAAGCGTTGGGTCGCCAGCACCGACTAAATAAATGGTTCCGGGGTTAGCGGGGTCTTGATAAACCTTGGTTTCGACGCGGTAGTTCGGGCCGAGCACCTGAAGTGCCGCAGCAGCAGTGAGCATCTTCATGGTTGAAGCTGTCGAGGCAGGCGTATCTGCATTTCGATCGAAGAGCACTTCGTCTGTTGCTGCATTGATAACAGCGGCGCTAAGGGTGCCGAGTCTTGGGTCGGCAGCTTCGGTGGCAACCGAGCAAGTGCGTGCAATAGAAGAGGTAACCGAAGGAGTTGGACTCGCGCTCTGGCTTGCGCTTTCGCTTGGCTGGCTAACCGCCGTGCTAGAAGCACCCGAAATGCTGAAACCGGCAATAATCAGCGCGAGCGTTGCCACGCCTGATGCAGAACCAATTGCAATCTGCTTGAAATAGGCGAACTTCTCTTTGCCTTCTGACAAGACACTCCCCTGACTGGTTTGAAACGGAATTCTGGTTCAAGTCTAACCTTGCCCATCTTGCGCTGACCTTGGGCTCTTAGACTTAAAGCATGAAAAAGACCCTCACGATTGTTGCCTCAATTGCCGCGCTAGCCTTTAGCCTCTTGTCGACTTCAGCTGCGAGCGCTCACGACGAAGTTGTGTCAACCGACCCGACAGCCGGCGAGCAATTCGAAGCCGGTTTGATTCCGGTAACCATCAACTTCAACGAAGAGGTGCTTGTCACCGAAGGCAACGAGGGCATCGAGATTCGCGTAAGCGACTCGAAAGGCGTCGAGCAACCGACAGCCTGCCTGAGCGCTGGCGGAACAGGAATCTCGGTTCTAACCTCTCTTGCAGCAACTGACGACTACACCGTTGACTGGCGCTCGGTTTCTAGCGACGGCCACGCAACTGAGGGAACCTTCAAGTTTTCAGTCTCAGGGACAAATGGCTATGAGCAAGAATCGGCAGATGCCATTGCCTGCCCAATGTTGCTAGACGCACCCGTTGCTGTTTCGGCAGAAGTTGGAGCAGAAGAGAAAACCGCAGCACCAACCAACAACGATCAGAACAACCTCACCGGCCTTGCCGTTGGTGCTGGTTTCATCGTGCTCGGTGCAGTTGCAACTGCGGTCACTGCGAAGATTCGCGAGCGTCGTGACAGCAAGCCGAAAAAGTCAAACAACGATGACGATGACGACGGCACGTTTCTAACGACCATCGCCTAGTTAGCTTTGAGGTGGACCGGCAAGTCGGTCAACATCACCAAGGATGGCCTCGAACTCATCGACAGACATCAAACTCAATTCGGTGACAACTTCACGCACGGTCTTGTTCTCAAGTTGAGCACGCTTTGCAACCAGGGTGGCGTTTTCGTATCCGAGCATTGGTGAAAGGGCTGTGACTAGCCCGATTGAGTTCTCAACGCTCAAGCGAAGTTTCTCTTCGTTTGCCGTGATTCCAGAAATGCACTTGTCTGCGAGAGTGTAGCAAGCCTGACGAAGCTGCGTGATGCCCATCATCAGTGCGCGACACATGATTGGTTCAAAGGCGTTGAGTTGCAACTGGCCGGCCTCTGCGGCCATGGTTACCGTCAAGTCATAGCCGATGACGGCAAAGGCAACCTGGTTCACCACCTCTGGAATCACCGGGTTCACCTTGCCAGGCATGATCGAAGAACCAGCCTGCATAGGTGGCAAATTGATTTCGCCAAAGCCCGCACGAGGCCCGCTAGAAAGCAAGCGCAAATCGTTTGATGTCTTCGAGAGCTTAACGGCGACGCGCTTGAGCACACCAGAAACCATGACAAAGACGCCCGCATCTTGGGTGGCCTCAACCATGTCGGCTGCGCTGATGAAGTCAATCTTGGTTAGTTCGCTAAGGCGTTCAGTCACGGCGGTGACATATCCGGCAGGTGCGTTCAACTGGGTGCCGATTGCTGTGCCGCCAAGATTGATTTCACAAAGCAACGGAATGAGTTCGCGCAAGCGCTGCTCGTCTTCCATCGTCATTCGTGCGAAAGCCGCAAACTCTTGACCGAGAGTCATCGGAACCGCATCTTGCAGTTGGGTGCGACCCATCTTGATTACTTCACGAAACTCGGTTGCCTTTTTAGCAAACTCGTTGCGCAGGTAATCCATGGCTTTGATAAGTTCGCGAATTTCGAGAATCAGCGCGACTTTGAGCGCAGTTGGGTAGACATCGTTTGTCGATTGCGACATATTCACGTGATTCAGCGGATGAATTTGCGAATAGTCACCCTTTTCGAATCCGGCGATTTCTAGAGCGCGATTTGCAATGACTTCATTTGCATTCATGTTGGTGCTGGTTCCGGCACCGCCCTGAATCGCATCGACGACAAATGAACTATCTAGCGAACCTTGCGCTACGTCGTGACATGCCGCGACTATGGCGGCGTGAATTGGTTGTTCGAGTTCGCCGACCTTAAAGTTTGCGTCTGCCGCAGCTTCTTTTACTAGGGCGAGAGCTTTGATCAAACTGCGATAGTGCGCAATCGGAACGCCTGAAATAGGAAAGTTAGAAACCGCTCTTGCGGTGTGAATGCCCCAGTATGCATCGGCAGGAATCTCTAGTTCGCCGAGTAGGTCATGTTCAAGCCTCATTGCTGACATAACTTCAGTCTTACACAGAGATTGTTAGTGGCCTAACAATTAGTAGAAGCTGCCGGCCCCGCAGGTATACAGGCGGCTGGCCAGGCTATCTAAGGCCGGTCGCGCGGCGTAACCGACCTTCTTTGCGCCGACGCTTCTGGCAAAGCCCGCGAAGCTTATGGCCGTGCCGTCCTTGGCATAGACGATGCCGGCAAGACTATAGAGTCCAGGAATGTAGCCAGATTTGGCATATACAGAACCCCTGGCGACAGCATTGGCTCCGTTGAATCGAGTCGCAAGAGTGCCCGACTTGCCGGCAACCGGCAGGTAGCCGATCATCGGGTTTAGCTTTGAATCTGGCTTGGCCGCCTTTGCCAAAAGCGTTGCAATCATTCGCGCCGTAACCCTGTTGCCCTGGGCGAGCCCCGACCCATCGAGCATGGTCAACTTTTTCGAATCGACGCCAAGTGACTTTAAAGCTCGGGCCGACAGCGGTTGAACGTTAGAAAACGTCGTTGCCATGCCCGAACTTTTTAGTGCGTGCCGCGCGATTATCTCTGTTTCGGTGTTGTCTGAATATTTCAAAGCGTGATCGAGCCAAACGGTAATCGGCTGTGAAGTTGCCGATGCTACTTCTACCGCGGTCTGAGGAGTTGCAGCGATTTCAAGAGTTGCTGTCATGGCCAATTGACCAATGGCTTGTTTGAAGTAGTTGCCAGCACTGAGCGTTGGGTTTGCACTGCGATATCCGCTGTAGTTCGTCTTTGTCAGGTCTGGGTTCTTTCTATCGCTGTCAACTTGCAACGCAGAAATTATCGACATGTAGCCGTTGGTTCTATCCGAGTCTTTCCACGCACTGTTCCAAGTCGGTTTGTCGAAAAAAGTGTCGTCAAGAATAATTTTTGTAATTGGCTGATTGGCCGGCCATACCTTCATTAGCTGCGCAGCCAACGCGCTCAACTTCGGTGGCTTCTTATAAGTTGAAAATGATGGGTAGTTAAGGCGAGAAAGTGTGTGGTCTCCTCCACCGCGCAAAACAACAGTGGTCGGCTCATCCGTTAGAACGTAAACCTTGGTCGTGGCCGAATAGTTTGGCTCGAGCGTTGTCATGGCCGCTGCAGCCGTAACCACCTTCATGACCGACGCCGAAGGTGTTTGCTCATCGCCACGAATGTTTGCATAGACCTGGCCGGTTGACGCATTCATCACATAACCGTAGAACTGGCCGAGGTCCCTACTGTTCACAACCGCACGGATGCTGCACGAGCGCGGCTTGTTAGCTACCGGAGTCGGGGTCGGGGTTGGCGATGCAGTCGGCTTTGGTGTTGCCGAAAGAGTTGGAGTGGCGCTTGTTGTGACCGCAGGAGTTGGAGTCGGTGTCGCCGAAGGCGTTGCCGCGAAAACAGGCTGAATGGCAGTAAGCACAAGGGCAGCAGCAGCCAGTGCACTGGCAAAATGAGCTTTTCGACCGGTCATCTAATCAAAGTTAGCGGCTAAAGAACGATTCGCTCCCCAAGCGACGGTGCTTTGCTCGGCACATTTAACTCAGAGTGAACGCGTTCTGCAAACGACTCGGCTACTCCGGCCTCGCCGTGAACCACAAACACCTGCTTTGGCGCGATTGAGGCGGTCTTCATCCAGGCGACCAGTTCGTTTGCGTCTGCGTGTACCGAGAATGACTGCACCTGCTCGATGCTCGCTTTCACAGGCACCATTTCGCCGTGCATCTTCACTTCGGTTGCACCGTCGACCAAGCGACGACCGCGAGTTCCGGCTGCCTGATATCCAACCAAAATCACCGTGTGTTTTTGAATCGGCAGCATGTTGCGAAGATGGTGAACAACTCGGCCGCCGGTGCCCATTCCGCTCGCCGAAATAATGATGCAAGGTGTCTCTGGGTTGTTGACGGTCTTCGATTCGTCGACTGTGTGCAATTCGTGCAGATAACCAGAGTCAAACGGATCACGACCTCGCCACTGCTCAACAATCTGCGGGCGAATTTCGGCGCTGCCTTCGTTTATCGCTTCACGATAAAAGTCGAGAGCCTTAAGCGCCATTGGCGAGTCTGCGTAAACCGGAATTTTTGGAATGAGTCCTTGCTCAACCAGCTCTCGCAAGCGAATCAAAATCACCTCGGTGCGATCAACGGCAAAGGCTGGAATGAGAATTGACCCGCCACGCGCTGCCGTGCGATTAATCGCGTCTTCAAAATTAGTTGTCACCGCAACGTGCTCGCGATCGCCATAGGTCGACTCGGTGACAATCGCATCGAAAGATCCGCCTGGAATGTCACCAGGTGGGGCAAGCAGCGGGTGCTCATTGCGACCCAAGTCACCGGTAAACAGAATTCTCTTGCCAAAGAACTCAACCTCGACAAAAGCGGCACCGAGAATGTGCCCAGAAGGTCGAAGAGTCACGAATGTCTCTTTGGCCACTTGGGTTCGAACGCCGAACTCGGTGGTCACAAACTTTTGAACGACCCGTTCGACGTCTTTCTCTTCATAGAGAGCCTCAGGAGGGTTGTGCTTCGAGAAGCCCTTCTTGGCGGCATATTTGGCGTCTTCAGTTTGAATTCGAGCCGAATCGCGCAGAATCACCTCGACCAACTTGGCCGAGTATTCGGTGAGAAACACCTTGCCGGCGAAGCCATCTTTGCCGAGTTTCGGCAGATAACCACAGTGGTCAAGGTGAGCGTGGGTCAAAATGACGGTGTCAATTTCTGCGGGGTCGATGCCAAGCGGGTTCCAGTTCTTGAGTCGCAGCTCTTTGAGGCCCTGAAACATGCCGCAGTCGATCATGACTTTGGTGTCATCGCAAGTTAGAAGAAAACGGCTGCCGGTAACTGTTCCAGCCGCCCCCAAGAACTCGATTGCTACTTCGCTCATGGCCACAGTCTATGTGGCAAGTGCAAGACTTGGACCATGGTCAGGTTCTCGATAGCGCGCAGTTGGTTCTTAATCACTACCGTGCTTTCACTCACTGCTGGTCTGGCCTTCGTCAATTTCGAAGTTTTGAGCAATTCACTCTTCGCATTAGGTGCGCTTGTCGGTTTGGTTCTCTCTGCGAAGTGGACTTACCAAACTTTGAGAAATCGCGAATTGGCAAGTGACTCGCTTGCTCTAATCGCGATTATCGCAGGCCTTCTAGTCGGTGAGTTTTTGGCAACAGCAATTGTTGCCCTGATGCTGGCAACCGGCAGAGCTCTAGAGAATTGGGCAAAAGGAAAATCTCAGGCAGAACTAAAAGCGCTGCTCGACCGCGCTCCACGAGAAGCGCACGTCGTTGACGAAAAAAGTCGCACCACAAACGTTGCTCTGGCTCAAATCTCGATTGGGCAAACTATCCGTGTTCTGAGCGGCGAGGTTGTGCCGCTTGACGGAGTCTTGCTGACCGACGCCGAGCTCGACGAGTCTGCGCTGACTGGCGAACCCATGCCGGTTCAACGTCTGACCGGCGACCTAGTTTCTTCTGGCGTGGTGAATGGTGCGAGCGCTATCGACCTTCGAGTGAACTGCACAGCTACAGACTCGACATATGCCAACCTGATTCGTTTGGTTCAACGCGCCTCTGCGAACTCTGCGAAGTCTGTGCGGTTGGCAAACCGCTGGGCTCTCTGGTTCGTTCCATTCGCCCTCGGTCTCTCTGCAGCGGCTTGGCTGATTAGCAAAGATGTGCACGTTGCAGTTGCCGTGTTGATTGCCGCAACACCCTGCCCGCTGATTCT
This sequence comes from Actinomycetota bacterium, assembly GCA_041179445.1. Lineage (GTDB taxonomy): Bacteria > Actinomycetota > Actinomycetes > Actinomycetales > Microbacteriaceae > Rhodoluna. Next base: position 10,300 of record JBEGTK010000005.1, read on the forward strand.
TGCGATTCCGGTTGCTGTGATTTCTGGCATGTCGAAGTCGGCGGCGAAGGGTGCGCTAATCAAGGGTGGCGACGCCCTCGAGCTTCTGGCGAAAGCCAAGACTGTGATGCTCGATAAGACCGGCACACTCACCAAAGGTGGCCCAGAGGTGACCGAGGCGGTCTTTGCACCTGGGGTTGACCGAGCGCAGACTCTTGCCCTGGCCGCCAGTCTTGAGCGCTTAAGCCCGCATGTCGTGGCCCGGGCGATAGTCGACTATGCAGAGCGCGAAGGCATTCAAACCCTGCCAGCCAGCCAGGTGAACGAAGAGCACGGCAAGCAGATCACCGGAGTTGTTGACGGTCACTTGGTGACCGTAGGTCAGCCGTCTTCAGAACTGCCAGCTTGGGCAGAGATAAATTCGACACTTCGCGTAGCAATCACGATAGATGGTGCTTTGGTTGCGGTTCTCGGATTGAATGACCCCGTTCGCGAAGAAACTAGCGAAACGATTGCCCACCTTCGCAGCCTCGGCATCACACGCATTGTTTTAGTGTCGGGTGATAACGAAATTGCCGCCAACGAAGTCGCAAGACTGATTGAGGCAGATGAGGTTTTTGCAAACTGCACCCCGGCTAAAAAGCTAGAGCTGGTGCAAAGCGAAATGGCAACTAGTTAGGGCTCAGTGATCTTGGTCGGCGATGGAATCAACGATGCACCGGCACTCGCAGCTGCTTCGGTTGGTGTTGCCATGGGTGCTAGAGGTGCAACGGCGGCGAGCGAAGCTGCTGACGTTGTGATTATTGAAGACTCAATTATTCATCTGGCAAAAGCCTTAGATGTTTCGCAAGGCGCGTTTAGAAAAGCATCTCAGGCAGGTTTGATTGGCATGAGCCTTGCGCTAGTTTCGATGTTTGCGGCGGCTGCATCAATCATCAACGCAACTCAGAGCGCGATTATTCAAGAGGCAATCGATGCCGCTGCAATTCTTTGGGCGCTAACCCCACTGCGATCGAGAATCAAGAGATAAAAAAGATGGCCCGGCATATGCCGAGCCATCTTTTCTAGGGCAGTTACTACGAGAGAATATCGTTCACAAGAGAGCTGTTCTCTTTCTTGTTCACCGAAGCCACCACGAAGCCGATAACGGCTGCGATGAATGGTGACAGAACCAATACCCAACCGAGAGTGTTCAACTGCCACGCGCTTTCAGGAAGCGATGGGTCAACACCTTCAGGCACGGTTCCGGCCAAGAGGTTGAAGCGTGACATCAGCAAGTACTCGCCGAGCACAAGGCCAATTGCAGCCGCGATAGGTGCGACCTTTGAACGCCAAACGTTCTCGCCACCCTCTTTCATGAAGTGCACCACGATAGCCACAGACACCAAGATCTCAACGAAGATGATGGCGATTGCGGTTACGGCACTCATCCAGAAGAACAGGTTGAGAACAGGGTCAAGGCCAGCAGCAGCGAAGTACACGATCACGGCAGCAGCAAGTGCTGAGGTTAGAACGACACCCATCATCGGTGCACCAGCCTTGTTGGTGGTGCCAAAGCGCTTAGGCAATACGCCACCGCGGCCCATCGCGAAGAAGTAGCGGCTCGTTGCGTTCTGAAACGCTAGCAAGCCGGCAAAGAGGCTCGAGATAACGAGAATGCTCATTACCTGAGACATCCAGGTGCCTACATACTGGTCAGCTAGCGAGAAGAGCACGCCAGCTGGGTTTGCCAAAGGAACACCCTCGACAGCCGAGCGAGCAATAACCTCGTCGAAAATCTTGCCTGCACCCATTCCAGAAACCATCGCGAATGAGGTGACTGCAAAGAGAACGGTGATGATTCCGATTGCCCAGTAGGTTGCACGTGGAACCGCACGCTTCGGGTCTTTCGACTCTTCACCATAGATGTTCAAACCTTCAGGCCCACCGTTGGCAAGAATCACAACTGCAGTCACGAGAAGCGAAAGCAGTTCGAGAATCATTAGAACTCCGAGAACCTTTGCGCCGATGTCTACCGATAGAAGTGACAGCCCGGTGACGATTGCCCAGGCGAGAAGTGTCCAGACATACCAAGGCAAGTCGATCGCAAAACGCGCTGCCATTTCACCAGCAACAATTGCGCCAAAGAAACCATAGATAGCCAGCTGAATCGTCACGTATCCGACGATCGAAGCGAAAGCTGAAGCGACACCGGTGTTGGTGCCGAGTCCGCGGCCAACGAATGCGAAGAACGCGCCGGTGTTTGTTACGCGGTTGCTCATTGCGGCATAGCCAACGCTGAACAAAAGAAGCACGAGGCCAACTGCAAGATATGCGCCTGGTGCAGCTGCGCCGTTTCCGGCGAGCATTGCTACTGGAACCGCACCGGTCATTCCGACCAAAGGTGCTGAAGCAGCTACAACGAAGAAGACGATCCCGAGAACACCGAGACGACCCTTCTTGAGCTGAGTGTCTTGTTCTGACATCTGTGTTTGTCTCCTCATTGAGTACATAATCGTTCGGATATGAACGATTTCTCTAAGCGTGGCGAAAACGAGCGGTCTTTGCAAGTTGGCAGACCGCTGTGGCGCTTGGTTTGCAGAATCGTTATAAAGGGCCTATCCGTGCGATTATTCGGACACTAATGATTCGCTAGTGTTTTCATCATGAGCGAATTGCACGGATTCATTGCCCCACTAACCCCTTCTGGCAAAAGTGCGTTGGTGCCTAACATGCCTTGGTACTACTCGGGAACCCTTCTGACGGTTGAGTATTTGACCGACCCAAAGAACGTTCGCGCAATCTTGCCGGCAGACATCGAGCTCGCTGACGAGCAGCCAGGCGCCGTCGCCATCATTTGGGCAGACTGGCAGAGCTGCAGTGAAGGCGGAGCCGAATTGCTTGACCCGATTCGCTCGCAATATCTCGAGGCTTTCGTTGTTGTGCGTTGCAAGCACAAAGGCGTCACCTATTCACGCTGCGTTGCTATTTGGGTTACCAAAGACTTTGCAATCGCGCGCGGCATGTATCAGGGCTACCCAAAGAAACTTGGCTCTGTGCACGTCACACGAATTTTCAACCACGGCAAGGCAACGCCAAAGCTCGAGGCTGGCGCAAAAATCGGCGCGACGCTTTCGGCTTATGACCACAGACTCGGTTGTGACGCTTCGCAAGCCGAGCGATAACAACGGTTTCGTCAATGGTCACAAGATGCTTCACTCTCGCTGGATGCCGTCGATTGTTCCTGGCGCAGGCAACTCGATGGATCAACTAATCACAATGGGTGGCGTTGACGCAGACTTGGGCGAGCCTTGGGTCGGCGACGCAGAACTAACTCTTGGTGACTCGCAGTGGGACGAACTTAATTCGATTCTTCCGGTGCAAGAAATTCTTGGCGGTTACTACCGCGAGGTTGGCGTCACCTTCAATGGTGGAACCCTGGTCGAAGATCGATCACTCAACAATTAGTTTCAAAGAAAATGCCCCGAGAATTCCTCTCGGGGCATTTTTTGTTTGCTTCTATGCTTCTAGAAGTCGGCGAAGTATTCGTCAATCTCCCACTGCGTGATCTCACGGGTGTCTGCATCTTTCACCGCAGCGTTGTAGCGCTCGATTTCGTCGCGCTTCATAACCAAGTGAACTGCAACTAGCTCTTTTGCCATGTACTCCCTGAAGGTGTCATTGGCTTCAAGAGCGTCAAGGGCCTCTGTGAAAGTCAGAGGCAGAATTGGCGCATCTTCGTTGTCATAGGCCATGCCCTCTGCAGCGGCCGGGGCCTCGAGGTTGTTCTTGATGCCCTCTAGAGCAGCGGCCAAAACGCTCGCGACGACAAGGTATGGGTTCGCTGCACCGTCACCAACGCGAACCTCTAGTCGGGTTCCTGAACCCCGCTCTGGCGGCACGCGAAGCATGCAGCTGCGGTTGTCATAGCCCCAGTTGGCGCGGTACGGCGCAAGAGTGTCTGGTCCGAGACGCTTAAAGGCGTTGACAGTCGGGTTCGTGAACGCGGTTAGAGCTGCTGCGTTCTTGGTGATTCCAGCAATCATGTTCATTGCGGTCGTCGAAAGGTTGCCGGCGCCGTCGTGCATCTTATTGACGCCGTTCATGTCTGTCACCGAGAAGTGCAGGTGAAAACCACTGCCACCTTCGTCTGCCCAAGGCTTGCCAACGAAGGTTGCGTGCTGCCCGGCACGAGCAACAACCTCTTTGATTGCGGTCTTGAAAATGAAAGTGCGATCTGCTGCGTCAAGTGCTTCGCTGTGCCAAAGGTTGATCTCATACTGCGATGGACTGAATTCGTGGTTGCCGGCAAACACACCAATCTCGAGTCGATCGAGCATGCGAAGCAAGTGCAAGAAGGTTCCGTTTGGGTCGACCAAAGTTCCAGATGTATAAACTCGGCCGGTTCTCTCGAGCGAACGCTTGTATCCACCGTCTTCGGTTCGATCTGCGATGTAGAACTCAAGCTCAGGACCACATACCGGCTGCAATCCGAGAGCGTTGTATTCAGCGATAACTTTGCGAAGCACCATTCGAGGCGACATCATGTTCTCGCTCAGGTCTGGGTTGTATGCATCGACGAGAACATATGCAACGCCTGGCTCCCAAGGCAACTCGCGAATCGTGCTCGGGTCAATCTGGCTAATTAGGTCTTGAAGACCGTCAGAGGCAATGTTGTTTGCATCGAGAACGCCACCCTGAGTGGTTGTCACCCAAACGCCTTGGCAGAAAGCTGGGCCACTGTGAGCTGATTTGTCGAGTTGGCTAACCAGCATGTCTTTCGACCTGGCGATGCCGAGTACGTCGGAATACATAAAGCGAAGAACATCGATGTTTCGAGACTGAAGGTCTTCGCGCAAGGCTACGAGGTCGTGCTTCATTGCAACTCCTAGATAACAAAAGAGCTTTCTAACTACATCGTTAGGACTCAAACGAAATAATAGCCTTAGGCGATAGTTGCAAAACCTCAGATTTTCAAAACGTTATGAAAGTTGATGATGAAGGCACTTTTTATTCAGCACGACCATGTGAGCCCGACCGGCCCAGTTTCTGAGCGCTTGCGCCATCACGGCTTCGAGATAGAAGAGCGTTTGGTGGTCAGCCAAGACAACTTCGGCAAACCAAACGTCGACTTTGAGTTTCCTGATTTCAACGATTACGACGTCATCATTCCTATGGGTGCACCATGGGGCGCCTGGGATGACGCCTGCATCGGAAACTGGCTGCTGCCTGAAATCGAGTGGATAGGCCGGGCTGTCGCAAGTGGCAAGCCAGTTCTAGGAATCTGTTTCGGCGGGCAGCTGATTGCCCGCGCTATGGGCGGTTCGGTTGCGCCTGGAGCGAAGGGTGAAATCGGTTGGACATACATCTGGAGCGAAAAGCCAGATCTAGTTTCAAACGGACCTTGGTTTCAGTTTCACTATGACCACTGGCAGGTTCCGCCAAGCGCAGTCGAGATTGCGCGCAATCCGGTTTCATCGCAAG
>JBEGTK010000006.1:0-12158 GCA_041179445.1 Actinomycetota bacterium
GCTCCACTAGCCGGCTTTTATCCAGCTGTCAGAATCGGTGCGCCTTGGTGGTTCCTCGACTCACCAGACTCGGCCATGCGCTTTCGTGAAAAGGTTACAGAGATCGCAGGCTTCTACCGAGGCTCTGGATTCATCGATGACACAAGAGCATTCCTCTCGATTCCGGTTCGCCATGACATGGCAAGACGCGTTGATTGCCTTTATCTTGCGCGTCTAGTGAGCGCCTCACGAATCACGGTTGAGCAAGCTCGAGAGATTGCTGTTGATTTGGTTGTGCGTGTTCCGAAAGAAGCGTTCAAGCTATGAATCTAAATCGAAGTTCCTATGCTGCCGAAAAAGCTCCCGAGAGAATTGCGCACATCGGAATAGGTGCATTCGCCAAGGCTCACCAGGTTTGGTACACCCAACAGGTAGACACTTATAACGAATGGGGAATCGTTGCGTTTACCGGACGAACGGCGCAGGCTGCTGAATTGCTCAATAGGCAAGACGGTCTTTACACCCTGATTGAGCGCGGCGCATCGGGTGACAAATTCGAGATCATTTCAAAGGTTGTTAGAGCCGCTGACGGCATGAACGTCACCGAATTCACAAACACAATCGCACAGCCTGAAATCGCAATCGTGACGCTAACCATCACCGAAGCGGGCTACGGGTTCACCAAAGATGGAAAATTGGATCTAGAGAATCCAGCTCCGGCAATTAACCGTCTTGCCTTCGCGCTTGACATGCGAAGAAGAAGCTCGGCAAAACCTATTGCACTAGTGTCTTGCGACAACATTCCAAACAACGGATTGCTGCTAAAAGAGGCAGTACAAAACGTCTTTGCGACATTTGACGAAGAAGCTAGAGCTTGGCTTGATGCAAGTGTTTCGTTCGTCTCAACTTCAATCGATCGAATCACTCCAAAGACCACGCAAGGCGATATTGATGAGGTTCTTGCAGCGACCGGTTGGAACGACAACTCGGTTACCGTAACCGAACCATTTAGAGACTGGATTCTTTCGGGCAGTTTTCCGGCGGGAAGACCAAAGTGGGAACTTGCCGGCGCAAAGTTTGTTGATGACATCGAGCCTTTCGAAAAGCGAAAGTTGTGGATGCTCAACGGATCTCACAGCTTCTTGGCCTACGCCGGCTTAGCGCGAGGGCTCTCGACTGTTGCCGAGGCAATTGCCGACACAGACTGCTTCAACTTGGTTAATGCATTCTGGGATGACGCTGTAAAACACTTGCCAGATGCCGACTTGCGTCTTGTCGAATATCGACAGGCTCTCATTGAGCGCTTCAGCAATCCAAGAATCGCCCACCAATTGCGTCAAATCGCAAAAGACGGAGCAACCAAACTCGCTGTTCGAATTGCACCGATTGCTATTGAAGAACTGAGAGCCGGCCGCACCGCCGACGCCGAGGTCGTTGCAATTGCTTCGTGGGTCGCACACGTGCTGACGGGAAACTTCGAAGATTCGCAGGCTGATGCAATCCGTTTAGCGCTCACCAGTGCGAACCAGGTTGAGGCTTTGATAGGCCTGCTAGACCAGGAGCTTGCCAACTCAAAAGATTTCGTTGCTTCGGTATCTCGAAACGTCGAAAGTTTTATTTTTTAGCAAAATGGCAATCGTTTGCCAAAGAGAGAAGGAAACATGTTGAAACCGCAGGCTTCGGCCACAAGAGAACTGATCAACCTCGATGGCCTTTGGGACTTCAAAGTTGATTTCAAAGATGAAGGCTTTGCTCAGAATTGGTCTGGCAAGACTCTCGACACTGACTTGCAAGCACCGGTTCCTGCAAGCTACAACGACATCTTCGCCGACACAAAAATTCGTGAGCACGTGGGTTGGGTCTGGTACCAGAGAACCGTGCGTGTTCCGCGCGGCTTCAACGGCGAGCGCATTTTCGTTCGCGTTGACAGCGCAACTCACGAAGGAATCGTGTTCGTTAATGGCACAGAGGTTGCGCGTCACGTTGGTGGCTATATGCCTTTCTCAGCAGATATCAGCGCACATGTTTCTGCCGCAGAAGAATTTGTTCTAACCATCGCAGTGAACAACGTTCTCACAAACGAAACCGTTCCACCCGGCCGTGTAGTAACACGCGACGACGGCACAAAGCAGCAAACCTACTTGCACGATTTTTATAACTACGCAGGTCTTGCCCGGTCGGTTTACCTATTCAGCGTTCCAAGCAACTCTGTCGAAGACGTAACGGTTGTTACCGACTTCTCTGGAACCAAAGGTCAAGTCGCGTATGAAGTTGTGACTACCTCAAACGCCGAAGTCAAGACAACCCTCATCGACGAATCACAAAAAGTTGTAGCGACAGGCACCGGCAGCAAATCGGTTCTCGAGATTGAAAACGTGAAACTGTGGCAGCCAGGAAACGCATACTTGTACGTTCTGAAGATTGAAGTCGTCGTTGACGGTTCAGTTGTCGATGAGTATTCGCTCAATGTCGGAGTAAGAACCGTAAAGGTTGAAGGCAACAAGTTCTTAGTAAACGGTGAACCGTTCTACTTCACCGGTTTCGGAATGCACGAAGACCACGTTGTGAAGGGCAAAGGCCACGACAACTCATTCATGGTTAACGACTTTGAACTTTTGAAGTGGGTCGGCGCTAACTCTTTCCGAACCTCGCACTACCCTTACGCAGAAGAAGTCATGGATTACGCAGACCGCCAAGGCATTCTGATCATCGATGAGACTGCTGCAGTCGGATTCAACCAGAGCTTCTCGAGCATGTTCGGCGGGCCGAAACTGCCTACCTACGGCCCAGAGACTGCTAACGAGAAGACTCAGGTTAACCTGCTGCAGGCGGTCAGAGAGCTGATTCAGCGAGATAAGAATCACCCATCCGTGGTTCTCTGGTCAATCACAAACGAGTCTGAGACCGGCTTGCCCGAGGCAGTCGACTTCTTCAAGCCAGCCATTGACCTAGCTCACGAGCTTGACGCAACGCGTCCGGTTACTTACATCAACGTGATGACCGAGCCGTTTGGAAAGTGCCTGATTGCGCCACTTGTCGACGTAATTTGTCTAAACCGTTACTGGGGTTGGTATGAAGACCACAGCGACCTGCCGAATGCCGCAATTCACCTTGAGGCCGAATTGAAAGGTTGGACAGAGAAGTACGATGTGCCATTCATCATCACGGAATATGGTGCAGACACTCTCGCCGGTGGACACAGCATTCACAATCTTCCTTGGTCCGAGGAATACCAGACCAATTACCTAGATATGAGCCACTCGGTGTTTGACAAATTCCCTGCGGTAGTTGGAGAACACGTTTGGAACTTTGCTGACTTCCAAACCAAGCCGGGCATCTTCAGAGTGCTTGGAAACAAGAAGGGCGCGTTCACTCGCGATCGTCAACCTAAGGCTGCGGCACACACCTTGCGTCAGCGATGGACTCAAGTAAACAACAAGAAACCAAACAATAAGTAGGAGCGAGACAGTCATGAAAATTGCAAAAGCAGAAGTATTTGTGCACTCACCTGGCCGCAACTTCGTAACGCTACGAATTACAACTGACGATGGTCTAGTTGGTTACGGTGATGCCACGGTCAACGGTCGCGAACTCGCCGTTGCATCGTATTTGCGCGATCACCTCGCCCCGATGCTTATTGGGCGCGATGCTCATAACATCGAAGACACTTGGCAGTACTTCTATAGAGGTTCGTACTGGCGTCGTGGCCCAATTACCATGACGGCAATCGCCGCCATCGATATGGCGCTCTGGGACATCAAGGCGAAGGCAGCGAACATGCCGCTTTACCAACTGCTCGGTGGAGCAAGCCGCGAGGGTTGCTTGGCTTATGGCCACGCATCTGGTCGTGACGTGCAAGAGATCTTCGACAGCATCCGTGAGCACCAAGAAAAGGGCTACAAGGCCATTCGAGTTCAGACCGCCATTCCTGGCTTGAACTCTGTCTATGGTGTTGCTGCATCGGCGAACGCCAATGCAGGCGCTGGTCAAGGCAAGGGTGCATCTTCTGCTCGCTATGACTACGAGCCAGCCCGACGCTCAAATGTTCCGGTTGAAGAAGAGTGGGATACCCGCGCTTATTTGACATACATTCCTTCGGTGTTCGAAGCCGTGAGAAACGAATTCGGCCCAGAGCTGCCGTTGCTTCACGACGGGCATCACCGCCTCACGCCAATTCAGGCTGCGAGACTCGGCAAGTCGCTTGAGCCGTTTGATCTTTTCTGGCTTGAAGACCTTACCCCGGCCGAAAACACAGACGCGTTCCGTTTGATTCGCCAACACACAACAACTCCACTTGCGGTCGGCGAGATCTTCAACACCATCTATGACTACAAAGACCTATTCGAAGAGCAGTTGATTGACTACGTGCGCTCACCGGTAAGTCACGGTGGTGGAATTACCCCGCTGAAGAAGATTTTTGATTATGCGGCGGTCTACCAAATTAAGTCAGGCGTTCACGGCCCAACCGACGTTTCACCTATCGGTCACGCCGCTTCATTGCACCTGGGCATGGCAATTCACAACTACGGAATCAGTGAGTACATGCAGCACTCACCAGACACCAACGATGTGTTCCAACCTGAATACACATTCAGCGACGGCCTGATTCGACCTGGCACCAGCCCCGGACTCGGTGTCACTTACGACGAAAAACTGGCTTCGCAGTTCGAGTATGAGCCAGCTTATTTGCCTGTCAACCGCCTAAAGGTTGATGGCACTATGCACGACTGGTAGAAAACAGAAAGTTTCGAGACGAAAATTATGACTATGCGGATCGTTGTGATGGGCGTCTCGGGATGCGGAAAGTCGACAGTGGGCCAAATGCTTGCTTCGAAACTATCCGCAAAGTTCGTTGATGGCGATGACCTGCACCCTGAGGAGAATAAAGCCAAGATGGCTGCAGGCATCGCCCTCAATGATGATGACAGGTGGGGTTGGCTTGATAGCGTGGCTGCAACTCTTGAAAGCGCAGATCGAGTGATTGTCGCTTGCAGTGCTCTGAAAGTCGTTTATCGTGAGCGTATTGAAGCCGCGTCGCCTGGCACGGTTTTTGTGCACCTCTCTGGGTCGAGGTCGGTATTGGAATCTCGCCTAAACAACCGCAAAGAACACTTCATGCCGGCAAGCCTGCTCGATTCGCAGCTTTCGACGTTGCAACCACTCGGGCCAGATGAACTGGGTGTTGTCATTGACATTGACAAGAGCATCGACTCGATTGTCGATGAAGCGTTGTCGTTCTTGAAGCTCGACTAGTTAGTCGGCGAAGGGGTCGGAGCAACTGTTGGTGCTCCAGTTTCAAATTTGACTCCAAGAATTTCTGAACAGGTCGCCTGAACCTTTGCAGTCGCATCGCCTACGGTAATCAGGGTTCCTTCGTAATAAGCCGGGTCTACAAAACTCTCGAGCTGCGCGAGTGCAACGAAGTCGTCATAGAGAGCTCCGCCCTCATTCGACTCTTCAATGCCGGCATACGCTCCGCGAAAAATCTTGTAATAAAAATCTTCGTAATTGTCGACCTTGTATGCCGCAGACAATGCGGTGTTGAAATTTGTGCAAGCATCTTTGTCGCTCTGCGCCATGATTTCTGGCTTAGCTACCGTGCCCAAATAAATCGTTCCGCCAACGACAGCTAGGCAGATGACAGACACGGCAATAACTGTGTCGGCCCAGCCCCACTTGAACTTCTTTTTTGGCTTCGATTCGGTCATGGGTTCAAGGTTACCTTTTCAATTGTGCAAGCCGCCTGTGCAAGAGAGAATTGTGATGTGAATTTCATGGATGACTCGCGAGACGACCTCGACGTCGATGAAGCGGCTGAACTGTGGGGCGGTGGCCCTGCCGAAGTTAGTCATGCTCGCTCGAAGCACATTCCGTTTTATAAGTTCACTTACTACGCAGACCGACTAGATCTTCGTCGAGTCGGCTATGAGTTAGACAAATTTGCCGACCTCTTCGACCTGCTCGACGAAGCCCGCACCAGCCAAGCAATTCGCATCAACCGGCTGCTGCACCTGCCAAGTGGACCTTCTGAGTCGCTTCGTGGCGGCAACGTTTTGTGGCAGCCCCGCCGAGCCCGCGAGATCGAGTTTCGCGTGATCGAAACACTTCACCGCTTTGGCCTATCGGTAGTGCCAACCACTCTTCGCAGGCTTCTGGGCCAGGCCTTCAACCAAGGTGAGATGAACGCCTTTGACATTGACTTGATCGACGTGTTCTATTGGGCGGCTTTGGCGCAGGTAGCTCGCGATTATTCGTGGCGAGACGAACGTCTCGAAGAGTGGTGTGAATACCTTGAGTATCCGGTTCGTCGCACCTTTGGCCACACAGCAATCAAGGCTGCATAGCCCGAGCTGACAATTAGTTCAGCTTCGATATTGCGCTTTCTAAGGCTTGCTTGAATGCATCGGTCGTATAAGTTGCACCGCTGAGGTTTGCGAAGTTCGAACCATTCGCAGAAATAGCGTCGGTTACCAAATAAGAGAAGGCTTGCTCTCGACCACCGTTTGCACCAGCTTGAACCAGGTCGACTTCGGTCAACTTCGAACCATCGGTTGTCACTGAAAGTTGGATAGTACCGAATTCGTAATTGATTGCGTCACCGGTTGCGGTCTGCGGACCTGAGGTGTTTGCAACCCCGTTCGAAGTTGCCGATGCAAATGGCGCTTGCAAAATTAGTGCACCGGTCATGCTGACTGCGACGAGTGCGAGTGCTTGCAGCACACCCTTCGATTTTTTCGAAGTGATTGCGTTTAGTTGAGAATTAGAATTTGGCAAGGGCGTCTCTCAATGATTGTTTAAATGCGTTGGCTGTATAAGTAGCGCCGCTCATGTTCGCAAAGTCGGCACCGTTGGCATCGATCGCGTACTGAATTAGATATGGAAAAGCAGCAGCGCGACCCTTCGTTGCATTTGCTTGCAACATGGTGATGTCAGAAATCTTTCCGCTAACCATGGTTACCTGAACCTGAACTGTACCGAAACCCGATTCGATTACTGACCCACTCTTGGTGACGCTCGCACCGCTTGTGTTTTGACTTTGACTAGCGCTCGGCTTTGGTGCAGGTGTTGTGCTCGCAGCCGAGCTCGATGAGGCACTTGGCTGTGAGGCAGAGCTGTTGCTTGAAGGTGAACTCGGTGCCGGTTCACTGCTTGCACTAGTCGATGGCGAGGCACTCGGAGTCTCGACTATTACTGGCGCGGCGGTTTCATTTGCGACGGGAGCGGCGAACTGACCCGATGTTATCTCGGCAGATTGGCCAAGTTGGTAACTCAGGCCGAGCACGCCGAGAGTGATTACCCCGACTGCGGTCTTAGTTGAAGTTCTCACCAGGCATACTCCTCAGTGTGAATTTGGTGGGCCGGAGTGCCAGCAATCGCGAGACTTCGCTCAACCGAGCGGGTCCAGGCAACGGGGCCGCAGACATAGACGTCAGAGTCTTTGACTTCGGGAGCCATCTGCATCAATCGGTCTTGATCGGTGCGACCCAGTGGGTCGGCGTTCATCCAGCTGGTGCCTATGGCACGTTTGCCAGAGAGCACGTGCAGGGCGAAGCCTCGGCGGTGAGCGATTTCGGTTATTTCTTCGAGCAGTGAAGCGTCTTGCTCGTTTCGAACTCGATAGATGATCGTGACGTCGCCCGGGCGGGCAGCCATAGATTCGGCAAGTGCACGAATCGGTGGGATTCCGATTCCCGATGCAATCAAAACTACTTTTTCTTTAGTGCGACGATCTTCGGTGAACACTCCGTAGGGACCTTCGAGCAATACCGATGTGCCCGGTTTGATGTTTTGCAACATCGCGGTGTCGTCACCGCGCGCACCAATGGTGAAGCGCACAAACCTATCGTTCGGAGCTGCAGAAATCGAGAAAGGGTGAGGTCGGTACCACTGTGATGCAGTCAGAGGGCGAAGCAAATAAAACTGACCTGCGCTGCCGCCAAACTTTGCCACGTTCTTGCCAGTCAAATAAACCGATGCAGTGTCGCTAGATTCGCGAACTACTTTTGCAACGCGCAAGTTGCTGCGAAGTGCACGAATTACAGGCTTGGCAATTCGATACCAAACAACGTTTGCGAGAACAAAGAGGTAAAGGCTGATCCAGTAGGTGAGAGCAATTGGTTTGCCGGCGATATCTGACCCGAGCGAAAACTGGTGAGGAATCGCAAGAAGAACTGCACCATAAGCGAAGATGTGAATCAAATACCAAGCTTCGTAGGTCACAGCTTTTCTCGCAAAGTTCAATGAGGTGACAACAACGAGAATCATGAAGGCTAGGGCTATTGATGCTGTTAGCAGATCGCCAATGCTGGTTACCAACGCGAAGAATTCGTCAATGATGTTGTTGTTTTCTGCGATTGAATATTGCCAAAGTGACGAGATGAAGTGAGCGAGCACCAAGTAAAGAATCGGCTTGCCCAGTTTCTTGTGCGCTGCCGTCACTTTGTCGTGGCCGTAATAGTGATCGAGCCAAGGAATTCGCGACACAAGCAAGATGTCAATCAGCAGCAAATTGGTGGCAACTAAAGCGGTCAAGCGGTCAATTGCCGTGAGAGCTGAAGCGAGTGAGTTCACCTCTTTGAGGCCGCCGTTGATCAGGAACATGGCCACAACGGCAGTAACGCTGGCCCAAGCGAGAAACTCGATGAACTCTTGACCCCGCTTAATTTCGAGCCACTTCTTGATGCCAAGGCGCACGCGAGCATTCGGCTGGGTCAGCTGAAGGCTCGGGCGGGTGTCTTGCATTTGGCTCATGGGGTCAGTCTGTTGTTTTTGTTTGGGAGTTGTCTGGGAACTGCCAGCATGCCGGCTGTGATTGTCGCAAGGTCTATTCTTAGCCCATGACCGCCTTGCCACTAGTAAGAACATACACAGATGCCTCGGGCATCGAAATCACCTTCTTCGAATGGCCAGTGGCCAAGCCGAAGGCAATCATCCAGTTGGTTCACGGCCTTGGTGAGCACGCTCGTCGCTATGACCACGTTGCCGCCGAACTGAATCGCCACGGATACTCGGTCTATGCAGACGACCATCGCGGTCACGGACTCACCGGTGTTTCAATGATCGACCGCAAAATCACCAAGTCGATGGGTCAGCTTGGTCCAGGTGGAATGCGCAGCATGATCAAACAAATTCACGAACTCACCGATTTGATTCACATTGAAAACCCTGGTGTTGCACTCTTCTTGTTTGGGCACTCACTCGGCGCGATGATCAGTCAGAAACTTTTGAACCAACACTCGGCCGACTATCGCGGAGTTATCTTGAGTGGTTCAACTTTGATGATTCCTGGAATCGCAAAGACCGACGGCTTCAACAAGCGTTGGAAGAACACACCGAACGCAAGCGGCAAAGAGTGGTTGGCGAGTGACGAATCGATTGGCCGCGCTTTCATGGCGGACCCACTTTGTTTTCCTGAGTCGGCTGCCAAAGCATTCGGATTGCTAAACGCATCTGTTCTAAGCGGTATTCCGAGTCGAAAGATTGACTCTGACAAACCGATTTTGATTTTTGCCGGCGGCGAAGACCCAATTGGTGGCGAACGCGGCAACAAAATGCTGATGAATGCATATCGACGTGCCGGCGTTCACGACGTCACGCTGATTGTCTACGACGGAATGCGCCACGAAGTTTTAAACGACGTTAACCAGGATGAAGCCCTAGCCGACATCATGTCTTGGCTAGAAGAGTCGCTAGAAGACTAGTTTCTGAAGGACTAGTCTTTCGGCTTGATTTGGCAGGCCGCTTCTGCCTGGTCGATCGGGTTTAGCAAGAGGTCTTGCACTTCAGGGTGAGTCTCGAAGTACTTGACCACGTATGGGCAAACCGGCACTACTTTTTCGTCGAAGTTGAGGCGAATATCGGCGAGTGAATCGCGAACCAAGATTGCAGCAAGACTCTTGCCGCGGTGCTCAGGGTTGACCTCGGTGTGCACAAGGTGAAGCTCACCGTTGCGAGCAACGTAGTCAGAGTGACCAACCTTCTCGCCGTCTAGCCAGATTTCGTGGCGCTTCAGGTCAGCGTTGTGAATTACTTCGGTGTTCATGCTGTTAATCTCTTTCTTGTGCCAGCCAACAAGTTGTATTTCGGAGACAACCTCTCTCACCTGAACTCTATTGCAAGCGGTTCGGTGCAGCTGGTTTACATCGATCCTCCGTTCAACACCGGTCGCAAGCAAACCCGAGGCAAGTCAGAGACCAGCCGAGTTGAGACCGGGGGCCGTGTTGGCTTCAAGGGGCAGCACTACGAAATCATCCGTGAGACGGTTCTTAGCTATGACGATGAGTTTGCCGATTACTGGAGTTTTCTAGAACCTCGCCTCGAAGAAGCGTGGCGAGTGCTCAACGAGACCGGCACTCTCTATTTGCACCTCGACTATCGCGAAGCACACTATGCAAAGGTTTTGCTAGATGCACTCTTTGGTCGCGATTGTTTTTTGAACGAAATCATTTGGGCATATGACTACGGTGGCAAGGCAAAGAATCGCTGGCCGGCAAAGCACGACACAATCTTGGTTTATGTAAAAGACCCGAAGAAATATTTTTATAGCAACGCAGACGTTGATCGCGAACCATACATGGCACCCGGATTAGTTACTCCAGAAAAAGTGGCTCTCGGAAAACTGCCTACCGATGTTTGGTGGCACACAATTGTTTCGCCAACCGGAAAAGAGAAGACCGGGTACCCGACACAAAAGCCTGAGGGAATTTTGCGTCGAGTAATTCAGGCGTCATCGAAGCCAGGCGATTTGGTGCTCGACTTCTTTGCTGGATCTGGAACAACAGGTGCGGTTGCTGCTGCACTCGGGCGCAAATTCATTCTGATTGATCAGAACCCAGAGTCAATCGAAGTTATCTCGACTCGACTCATGACCGCTGGCGTCGACTTCGAATTAGTTCGCTAGCACCAATCAAAACGAAAACCAGAAGCACCAGCAACGCGCTGGCTGCCATTGCCATTGAGTAGTTCTGTTCGCCAGGTCTAGAAATCAAACGAAGTAGCACCACCGGCAGCGTTGCCTGATCTCCGTAGGCCAGCAGAGACGCCGAACCGAATTCGCCAATTGACGCAAGCAGCGCAAAGCCGTAAGCGGCAACTAGAGTGCCTCGAATCATTGGGGCTTCAACGAGTCTGAGGGTCTGCCAAGCGCCTGCCCCGGCATTGGCTGCGGCTTCACGAGGCTCTCGCCCTAGCCCGGCAAGGGCAGCCTGGGTCATGCGAATAACAATCGGCATGGCAATAAGCGCTTGAACCAGCGGCACAATCAGCCAGCTCTTGCGCAGTTCAAGTGGCCCGCCACCGAAACTCACCAGATAGCCGAAGCCGAGAACTACCGGTGACACCCCAAGCGGCAGCAGAAAGGCGAACTCCGCGAACCAAGTGCGCTTGCCCTGCAGCAACCAGGCAACGGTCACGCCAACAACAAAGGCGAGTGCCGAGGCTATGGCGGCGTTTCTTAGAGAGTTGCCGAGCGCTTCTAGCACGGTGATGTCTAGCAAGTCGCGTGCACCTCGACCCGCGAGCAGCGCAAAGTTATCGAACGAGATGCTTGAGCCAACTGTCATCGCGCGAACCAGCACCGAAGAAATGGGAATTACAAAAAGTGCAGCGATTAGCACAAACGAAAAAGTAGCGATTGGCCATTCTGACTTCTTCAATCTCGGTTGAAGATCAGACACGTCTCGGCTCTCGAAGCGAACCTCAACAGCAGCGAACTTTCTTGAAAGCGCAAATGCAGCAATCGAAATGACTGTCTGTGCGATCGACAGCGCTGCCGCGGTTTCGAGGTCGAGATATTGATTCAACGCTTGATAGCTCAAAGTTTCAATGCTTTGAATTTGCCCGCCACCGATTACAAGAATGATTGCGAAGCTCGTCGCGCAAAAGAGAAATACAAGAATTGCAGCTGAGATGATTGCCGGCCGAAGCGACTGCAGAGTGACGCTAAAGAAAACTCGAAGTGCACCGGCGCCATCGATTGCGGCTGCGTCTTCGATTGAACTGTCGAGCGCAGCCCAGGCAGAACCGACCACTCGAACTACAAGTGAGAGATTCAAAAAAATATGTGCAATCAGAATTACAAGAATTGCGTTTTCAGGCAGCGAGTCACGCAAACCAGATAGAGCAATCGCAACGATGATGCTCGGCAGCACGAACGGAATTACAAGAAATGTGCGAAGAGC
>JBEGTK010000007.1:0-11823 GCA_041179445.1 Actinomycetota bacterium
GACCTGCTCGCGAATCTTTTCGACCTGCTCTGCGATCACGTTGCCAGAGTTCCAGGTCGCCGCAATTCCCGCTGCGTTGTGCAAGAAGTTTTCGAGAACTTTCTGACCAAACTGCGAGTGCTTAACCTCTGGGTGCCACTGCACGCCATAGATTTTCTTTTCGCTGTTCGCAAAAGCTGCAACCGGAGTCGTGTCGGTCGAAGCGAGAACTTCGAAACCTTCAGGAGCTTGCATGACCTGGTCGCCGTGTGACATCCAGCAAATTTGCTCGGATGGCTGGCCCGCAAGAATTTCGCCACCGGCTGTTACGCGAAGTTCGGTTGCACCATATTCTTTTTTGCCGGTTGCATCGACGCGACCGCCAAGTGCGTTTGCCAAAGTTTGAAAGCCGTAGCAGATTCCGAGAACCGGAATTCCAAGTTCAAGAATGCCCTTGTCTAGCTGCGGTGAACCTTCTTCATAAACCGAAGATGGGCCACCAGAAAGAATGATGGCAAGCGGGTTCTTTGCGGCGACCTCTGCTGCGGTGATGTTGTGGTGAACAATCTCGCTATAGACGCTCGCTTCGCGAACGCGGCGGGCAATAAGTTGCGCGTACTGCGCGCCAAAGTCGACAACCAATACCGGACGATTCATTACTTTGCCTCGCTCTTCTGATTCCAACCTTCGGCAACCTTGGCGAAGTAACGCTCTGTGAAGAATGAAAGGAACGGCACGACGCCACCGGCGGCAATGATCAGGAACTTGCCGATTCCCCAGCGAAGCTCGGTCCAGAGCCTGAAGTCTGCATAAAGGTATGCCACATAGAGCCATCCGTGAACTATCAGCGAGATAGTTGTGAAGCTGAAGCCCTGGGTCGGAAACCCGACTCGCTCGCCGGTGCCCGGGTCAACCGAGAACTGGGCTAGAGCCACGAGGCCCTCTGGGCCGGCGATCCACAGGTCTGAGCTGATGGTTAGGCGAAGGGCATAGAGCACCGAAATCAGCAGCAAGAAAATGCCGGTCACATAAGAGGTGACCTTATAAATTCGTAGCGACTTGGCTAGTTCTGGGGTGGTCGACATTGCTCTAGTTTAACCTCTCGGCATCGAGGGCATCTTTGACGGTTCTGCCCCACAAGAACACCGCGAAGCCTGCGAACAGAACCCACTCGGCAGCATAAAAAGCACTCAGCCAGTTGATTGCCGGCGCTGGTTGCAACACGGCCGAGATGTCTGCAAGCTTTGGCGAGTAGTTTGCGGCGAAACCCTTGACCACTAAAAAGTCGTTGTAACTTGCAAGCGGTTTATCTGGTGAATAGAGGTTCAGCAACTGCGCGAGTGAAACGCTCTTGAGCAGGTATGGCTTTTCGGCATCAACTTTTTCTGGAGCCTCAGTCGGCAACCAACTTCCGGTGGTCGGCATGAATGCTTGCGCGATCGCAGAGTTTTGCAATTCGAATCGAACGGCTTCGACCTTCAACAGCGAATCGCTCTGACCGAGTGCGAGAGTTAGCGACTTGCCGGTTTTGTCTTTCGAATTTGCAATTAGCCAGAACACTTCTTTTTGGTCTTGCACTCGACCCTGGACTATAAAAATGTTTCTCTGGTCGAGCATGGTTTCGACGGTTACCGACTGCTGAATTTCTTCGATGGTTTGGTCTTTAGTGAAACTGCGCTCCAGTTGCCACTGACCCAGCCACGCGAATGCCGACGCTGCAAGAAGTGCGAGCAACAGACCTGCGATGTATTTTGGGCGAACGGCAACGCGCCAAAAACTAAGCCGCGCGGCTTTGTTCTGAAGCGATGCCATCGAAATTACTGAGCGTCGTATGGAGCGACGACAACCTCAACGCGCTGAAACTCTTTGAGGTCGCTATAACCGGTGGTTGCCATTGCACGTCGAAGTGCTCCAACCACGTTTGTGGTTCCGTCTGCAGAAGTCGATGGGCCGTGCAAGATCGTCTCGAGCGATCCGACTGTGCCAACCTCAACCTTTGCGCCACGAGGCAGCTCTTCGTGAAAAGCCTCTTGGCCCCAGTGCCATCCTTGGCCTGGCGCTTCTTCGGCGCGAGCCAAGATCGAGCCGAGCATCACGGCATCTGCGCCGCAAGCAATTGCCTTGACGATGTCGCCAGAAGTGCCGAGGCCACCGTCTGCGATCACGTGAACATAGCGGCCGCCTGACTCATCCATGTAGTCACGACGAGCACCGGCAACGTCTGCAACCGCGGTGGCCATTGGGGCGTGAATGCCAACTACCTTGCGGGTTGTCGAGGCGCGGCCGCCACCGAAACCAACAAGCACGCCGGCAGCACCGGTGCGCATTAGGTGAAGTGCCGAGGTGTAAGTCGAGGCTCCACCAACGATTACAGGAACATCGAGTTCATAAATGAACTGCTTCAGGTTTAGCGGCTCTGCCTGCTTCGAAACGTGCTCTGCCGAAACGTTGGTTCCGCGAATCACGAAGATGTCGACGCCGGCCTTGACCACGGTCTGATAAAACTCTGCGGTGCGCTGTGGTGAAAGTGCGCCGGCAACGGTTACGCCAGCTGCGCGAACTTCTGCGATGCGATCACGGATAAGTTCTGCCTTGATTGGCTCTGCATAAATTTCTTGCATGCGCGCGGTCGCACGGTCTGCTGGCAACTTTGCAATTTCGTTTAGCTGCTGCGATGGGTCTTCGTAGCGAGTCCAGAGACCTTCGAGATCTAGAACACCTAGACCACCGAGCTTGCCAATTGCAATCGCGGTCGCAGGTGAAACCGCGCTGTCCATCGGTGCCGAAACAACCGGAAGATCGAACTTGTATGCATCGATGTTCCAATTGGTTGAAACATCTTGCGGGTCGCGAGTGCGTCGTGATGGCACAACTGCAACGTCGTCAAAGGCCCAAGCGCGACGGCCGCGTTTGCCCGCGCCAATTTCGATTTCGGTCATTTAGTTTTCCTTTGCAAAAAGTTTTTAGCGAGTGCCGTAGTTAGGCGCTTCGACGGTCATCTGAATGTCGTGCGGGTGTGACTCTTTCAAACCGGCGGCGGTGATGCGAACGAACTTTCCGCGAGCTTGCAATTCTGGAATCGTCTCGGCTCCGACATAACCCATCGATGCGCGAAGACCACCGATTAGCTGGTGAGTCACGGCAGCGATTGAGCCGCGGTAAGGCACGCGACCTTCAATGCCCTCAGGCACCAACTTGTCTTCGCGAAGAACGTCGTCTTGAAAATAACGGTCTTTCGAATAGCTCTTGGCCTGGCCGCGAGACTGCATTGCGCCTAGCGAGCCCATGCCGCGGTAGGTCTTGAACTGCTTGCCACCAACAAAGGTCACATCGCCAGGAGCTTCATCGGTTCCGGCAAGCAAAGAGCCAAGCATTACGGCGTTAGCACCGGCAACCAGGGCCTTTGCAATGTCGCCAGAGAACTGCAAACCACCGTCGGCGATGATTGGCACTCCTGCTGGCTTGGCCGCAAGCGATGCCTCATAAACAGCAGTGATCTGTGGCACGCCAACACCGGCAACAACACGGGTGGTGCAAATCGAACCCGGGCCAACGCCAACCTTCACGCCGTCGGCGCCTGCAGCCACAAGCGCTGCCGCACCTTCGCGAGTTGCGATGTTTCCGCCGATGATGTCGACGTTCTTGGCAAACGGTTCTGCCTTTAGCTTTGCAACCATTTCGAGAACTGCTCGGTTGTGACCGTGTGCGGTGTCAACAATAAGAACGTCAACGCCAGCATCGATTAGCGCCATTGAGCGCTCCCATGCATCTTGACCAACGCCGACTGCTGCGCCAACTAGAAGGCGACCAGCGCCGTCTTTTGAAGCGAGTGGATACTTCTCGCTCTTGTCGAAGTCTTTAACCGTGATCAAACCCTTGAGTTTGCCATTGCCGTCAATAATCGGAAGCTTCTCGATGCGGTGCTGCGCAAAAATCGCAATCGCCTCTTCTGGGCGAACGCCAACCTGAGCCGTAATAAGAGGCATCGGGGTCATTACATCTTTAACAAGAGTGGTGGTGCGCTGAACATCGAGCACGAAACGCATGTCGCGGTTGGTGACGATTCCGATTAGGCGGTCATCCTCGTCGACAACTGGCAGACCAGAGACTCTGAACTGACCGCAAAGGTCGTCTACTTCTTGAATAGTCGCTAGCGGAGTGGTTGTCACCGGGTTCGTGATCATTCCGGCTTCAGAGCGCTTGACCAGATCAACCTGGTTTGCCTGCTCTTCAAGTGAAAGGTTGCGGTGCAAAATGCCGATTCCGCCCTGACGAGCCATGGCGATTGCCAGGCGAGCCTCAGTGACGGTGTCCATTGCCGATGAAAGCAACGGAATGTTGATTTCAATGCGCTTTGAGATGCGGGTCTTGGTGTTTACAGACGAAGGCATGATGTCTGACTCGCCAGGCAAGAGCAGCACATCGTCATAAGTAAGTCCGAGAAAGCCGAAAGGGTTGTTTTCAGTCATTTTGTCCTCAAGCGAGTTGGCGGTGAGCCAATTCTAGCCTTTGAGCAAGGCAGGTAACGAGTCGGCAACAATCGCCCCCAACTGAGCGGCTGAGCGGTTAAACGAAGATTATTGACCTGACCGATTGCGGTAATCTCAGAGACGACTACAACGACGTGCAAACGTTTTCAGCATTACGGAGGTTGGTTTGAGCCAGCTAAAACTTCAGGTGACCAAACGGTTTGCCGTTTCTATCGGATTGCTCTTGGCAATCTTTGGCCTCGTCTTGCAGGTCTCGCCTGCGCTCGCGGCAGGTGAGACCGATGGCCCAGACAGCACATCTCTATCTATCGGTGGAATCATCAAGGATGGCGACGTTCTGCTTGAGGGCGTTCAAATCGCTGTGACTGGTGACAACTTCGATGCAACCGGAACAACCGGTGTCGATGGTCGTTGGGTCGTTGGTGTTCCGAGCAAGGGTGAATATCGAGTAACCCTTTTGATCGAGACCTTGCCAGAGGGTGCTAGCCTTCGTGATCCAAACAAAATCACCAAGACCGTAAAGATCGACGTGGTCAACACCGTGAACGTTCTTTTCACCTTGAACGACACCACCTCGACAACCGGCGGCCCTGGCGACAAGCCAGCCGAAGCCGAAACCAACGTGTTCTTGGGCCGTTTGATCGCGGGTCTCATTCTTGGAATCTTGCTCGCCATGGCAGCAATCGGCTTGAGCTTGATTTATGGAACCACCGCGCTAAACAACTTCGCACATGGCGAGATGGTAACCATGGGTGCGCTCTTTGCATTCACACTAAACAAGCTGATGGGCATCGACCTTTTGATTTCTGCAGTGCTAACCATGATGCTCGTCGCAGCATTCGGTTGGTTGCAAGATGCAACAATTTGGCGACCGCTTAGAAAGCGTCGCGTCGGTCTAACTCAGATGATGATTGTGAGCATTGGTCTCTCGCTCGTCATTCGTTACGTCTTTCAAATCATTTACGGTGGCGACACCAAGGTGCTCAGCCAGGGTGAAATCTGGAACATCGCTGGTGTTCCAACCCAGGCCGTCAACGTAATCAGCGCTGGCGTTGGCATCGTGATTCTGCTCTTGGTTGCTGCTTTCTTGACCAAGACCCGCATCGGCAAGGCAACCCGCGCGGTTGCCGATAACGCCTCTTTGGCTGCTGCTACAGGCATCGACGTTGAGCGAATCATTCGCATCGTCTGGGTCGTAGCCGGCGCTCTGACAGGCATCTCGGGCGTAATGCTCGGCTTGTTCTTGCAGGCTTCATGGGACATGGGCTTCTCGATTCTGTTGCTCATGTTCGCAGCGGTTACCCTCGGTGGCCTCGGCACCGCTTTCGGTGCGGCGGTTGGCGCATTGGTTGTTGGCCTATTCGTAGAACTCTCAACGCTAGTAATTCCGTCTGACCTCAAGTTCGCTGGAGCTTTGGTGGTGTTGATTCTCGTGCTGCTGGTGCGGCCTCAGGGAATCCTCGGCAAAGCGCAGAGAATCGGTTAAGGAGAGAACATGGATTGGTCACTCGTCTTCGGCAACGCCGTCGCAGAACTCATCAGCCCGACAACAGCCGCTTATGCGCTTGCTGCAATCGGTCTTGCCGTGCACTTCGGTTACACCGGTTTGCTCAACTTCGGTCAAGCAGCGTTCATGGCAATTGGTGCATACGGTTTCGCAGTTTCGATTTTGAACTTCGGATTCTCATTCTGGGGAGCAATCGCGGTTTCGATCGGACTCTCGATTGTCTTCGCGCTGATTCTCGGAATTCCGACGCTTCGTCTTCGTTCTGACTATCTCGCAATCGTCACAATTGCATCTGCAGAAATTTTGCGTTACGTAGTTTCGACTACGTCAATGGTTGGTCTAACCGGTGGATCAAACGGTCTGTCTGCTTTCGGTTTTCAGTTCTACGACATGAACCCGTTTCCGGCAGGCAACTATTTGTTCTGGCCATTCGACGTGACCGAAAAAGAACTTTGGGTTCGAGTTGTCGGTTGGGCACTTGTGATTCTTGCCTCGCTCTTGGTTCTCGTCATGATGCGCAGCCCGTGGGGTCGCGTGGTCAAGGGAATTCGCGAAGACGAAGACGCAGTTCGCAGCCTCGGCAAGAACGTCTATGCATACAAGATGCAGTCGCTGATTCTCGGTGGCGTGCTCGGCACCCTTGCCGGCATCATCTTCATCTTGCCTCGCGCGGTACAGCCGGCAAACTACGGAACAGGTCTTACCTTCTTCATCTGGACAGTCATGCTTCTCGGTGGCGCTGCAACCGTGCTCGGCCCAGTTGTCGGTTCGATGGTGTTCTGGGTTCTGCTCTCGCTAACCGACGGCATTCTTCAGGGATTGGTCAACATCGGGGTCATCACTTTCTTGACCACCGACCAGATTGGCCCGGTTCGCTTCATTTTGATTGGTTTGGGATTGATGGCTCTGGTTGTCTTCAGACCGCAAGGAATCTTCGGAAACAAGAAGGAGCTGCAGTTCAATGTCTAACCAAATCTCATTGGGCGACGCCTCGCCTGGCTGCCAAAAGGTTGACCCGATTCTGGTTGCTGACAACGTCAGCCGTCAGTTCGGCGGTTTGACCGCTGTAAACGTGGCTCACCTCGAGATTCCTCGAGGCAAGATCACTGCTCTGATCGGCCCTAACGGCGCCGGCAAGACAACCCTGTTCAACCTGCTAACCGGCTTCGACAAGCCAACCACAGGCACCTGGACCTTCGAGGGCAAGAACCTGGCCGGCGTGGCTTCATACAAGGTTGCTCGCCTCGGAATGGTTCGCACCTTTCAGCTAACCAAGGCCCTCAGCATGCTTACTGTCATCGAGAACATGCGTCTCGGTGCTCAGAAGCAGCCTGGCGAGCGTTTCTTGGCTGCAATGTTCAGACCGCTATGGAGTGGCTTCGAGAACCGCATCACCGTGCAGGCCGAAGATTTGCTCAAGCGCTTCAAGCTCGACGCAAAGCGCGACGACTTTGCCGCTGCCCTATCGGGTGGTCAGCGCAAGTTGCTCGAAATGGCTCGCGCTCTGATGGCTGAGCCGAAGTTGGTAATGCTCGACGAGCCAATGGCCGGCGTGAACCCAGCACTCACCCAGTCACTGCTCGACCACATCAAAGACCTCAAGTCAAACGGCACCACCGTGCTATTCGTTGAACACGATATGCACATGGTTCGTCACATCAGTGACTGGGTCGTGGTTATGGCCGAAGGCAAGATCGTCGCAGAAGGCCCACCAGCCGACGTAATGAAAGACCAAGCGGTTATCGATGCATACCTCGGTGCTCACGCTGACATCGACTTGGGAACCGTTTCAATCAAGACTGTTAAGGATGGCGAATAATGGCCGAGAAAACTCCAGTCGTTCACGCCAAAGATTTGCACGCGGGTTATCTGCCTGGCATCAACATTCTTAACGGATGTTCACTCACTGCCAACGAGGGTGACCTCATCGGCATCATCGGCCCTAACGGTGCCGGCAAGTCGACATTGCTAAAGGCAATCTTCGGCCAGGTCAACGTTCGTGAGGGACAGGTCTTGCTAAATGGCGAAGACATCACAAACTTCAAGGCCAACAAGTTGGTTGCCAAGGGTGTCGCTTTCGTTCCGCAGACCAACAACGTGTTTCCGAGCTTGACCATCGAAGAGAACCTGCAGATGGGTGTCTTTCAGACCCCTAAGCGTTTTGCAGAGCGCTTCGAATTCGTAACCGAAATCTTTCCTGATCTAGGCAAGCGTCGCGCACAGCGTGCCGGTTCGCTTTCTGGTGGAGAGCGTCAGATGGTTGCAATGGGTCGCGCGTTGATGATTGACCCATCTGTGCTCTTGCTAGACGAGCCATCTGCTGGTCTATCGCCGGTTCGCCAAGATGAAGCCTTCTTGCGAGTAAAAGAGGTAAACCAGGCGGGCGTAACAATCATCATGGTTGAGCAGAACGCTCGTCGCTGCCTTCAGATCTGTGACCGTGCATACGTTCTAGATCAGGGCAAGGATGCCTACACGGGCACCGGTCGTGAGCTTCTGAACGACCCGAAGATGATTGACCTGTACCTCGGCAATCTCGCTGATCTATAAAAGCTAAACTCAAAAACTTTTAGCAATAAGAAACCCCCCGGTGTTTAGCCGGGGGGTTTCTTGTTTAGCAACTAATTAGTCAAGCTTTCCGTACTCTGACTTGGTAGCGCTGTTGGTGTTGTCCTCGTTGAACTTGTAGATACCAACGTAAGCCTCAGTAGGGTCTCCGTTGTCATCGAAAGTGATCGGACCTGAAAGACCATCGAAGTCGATGTCCTTTCCGTCAGCCAACATCTGAACTGCGGTCTTGAAGTCAGTTACCTTCTCGCCACCCTCAGATACAGCCTTTAGGTTTGCCTTGATGGTTTCACCGTCAGCAGCTCCACCAGCGATTGCAGCAAGTGCGATCAAGATGGTTGCGTCGTATGACTCAGCTGCGTATGAGAAATCAGTTAGGTCCTTGTTTACTGCCAAGAACTTGTCCTTGATTGCGTCGGTTGCAACTACACCAGGAATGGTTCCCTGTGCGCCTGCGATGCTGAAGTCAGTGAAAACTTCGCTGTAGTTTGAAACGTTTCCGTCAACTAGGTAGACCTTTGCTGGGTCGAAGCCCTTGACCTTTACTAGCTCTGGAAGGATCGACTTAACCTCGTCAAACGAGATAACGACGATTGCGTCTGGCTTAGCAGCAAGAACCTTGTCAACCTGAGCTGAGAAGTTCTTGGTTCCGCCAGCGAACTCTTCGTTAGCTACTACTGAACCGCCAGCAGCTTCGATTGAGATCTTTGCGTTGTCATACAAACCGGTGCCGTATGGGTCTTGGATAGTCAAGAAACCAACGGTCTCGTTTCCGTCACCAGTGATTAGGTTTCCAAGAACGCGACCCTGTAGAACGTCTGAAGGTGCGGTACGGAAGTAGAAACCGTTGTCAGCGTAGGTGCTGAGGGTTGGTGAGGTGTTTGCAGGAGAAATCTGAACAACGCCAGCGCCAGTGATCTGGTCGATAACGCTTAGTGAAACACCAGATGATGCTGCACCAACGATTGCGTCTACGCCCTCGTTGATAAGTGCAGTAGCAGACTGGGTTGCGGTGTCAGTGGTGGTGTCGCCTGAGTCCTTGTGAGAAACAGAAACACACTTGCCGAGCACGCCGCCAGCTTCGTTGATTTCCTTGATTGCTGCGTCAACACCAGCGATTTCAGGAGCACCTAGGAATGCTAGGTTTCCAGTGGTTGGCAAAAGCGAACCAATCTTTAGCTCTGCGTCGGTGCAGTTTGCTGCATCGAATGACGCTGGAGCTGCACAACCGCTTAGTGCTAGCGCGAGGCTAGCTGCTAGAGCAATTCCTGCAGCACCTTTCTTGATGAAAGTAGACATGTATCTCCTTGATTATGTATTGGGTATTCCGAACTACGAACAGTTCCGAATCCTTTTGCAGTCTAGCGATTGCGGCGTTTAAGCAGATTTCCAATCTGAAACATCAGGTAACGAATTAGACACAACTAGATAAAGGTTTTATGACCGCACTAAGCCGGGTCGCGAGAAATAAGGACTCCAGCGGTGTTTGCGGTGATGCCTGCGCCGAAGATCTAACGCAAATCGTGATGTAACGATATGGTTGCGGTCAGTTTTTTGCGCGACTCTTGTGGCTGAGCGCCTCAAAACTCAAGATGATCAAGCTCATCCAGACAAGGCCGAAGCCTAGCCAGCGCGCGGTCGGCATCGGTTCGTGAAAGACCGCGAGGCCCAGCGTGAACTGAATGATCGGCGTTAGGTATTGCATGAAACCCATGAACCTAAGCGGCAGGTGTTGCGCGGCAGCGCCAAACAGAATCAACGGAATCGCGGTCATCGCGCCATACATGGCGAGCCCGGCCATTCCCCAAATTCCTTGGCTTGCAAACATGATTCCGCCGCCGATGGCTTGAACAAGCACGAGCTGCACAATCGCAATCGGCACAACAAACCCAGACTCGATTGCAAAGCTGTTTAGCGCAGTGACCTTGCCGCCGAGTTTGTTCTTGGCAAGCCCATAGATTCCGAATGACCCGGCCAGTGTGAGGGCTATCCATGGCAAGCGACCGTAGTCAAAAGTTAGAACGATTACCGCGAGCGCGCCAAAGCCGACGGCTGTCCACTGAAATGCCGAGAGCTTTTCTTTCAAGAAAATCACCGCGAGCAAAACGGTGACTAGCGGATTGATGAAGTAGCCGAGAGAAGCTTCGACAACGTGGTGCTCAGAGATTGCGATGACATAAACCAGCCAGTTGATGAAGATGAAGATCGAGCTGGCGGCTATCCAGGTGATGTTGGTTTTAGATTTGAAAACCTCGCGAAGCGATTTGAAACTTCTGGTTGCCGAAATCAGAACCACTGCGGTTAGAAAACCGAAGACGATTCGCCAGACCACGATTTCGAACGGGTTGGCAAAGCCGAGCATCGAAATGATTAGCGGAAAACTGCCCCAGATCAGATAGGCGGTCAGCCCAAGAGAAAAACCCCGAGCATAGTTATGCACGGGGCTTTTCGAGTCGTTTTGTTTAGCGCTCAACTACTGCGAGAACATCGCGGGCAGAAAGCACTAGGTACTCGACGCCGTTGTACTTCAGCTCGGTGCCGCCGTACTTCGAGAAGATAACCTTGTCGCCAACCTTTACGTCAACCGGAATACGGTTTCCGTGGTCGTCGATGCGGCCTGGGCCTACAGCAATAACCTCTGCCTCTTGTGGGCGCTCTTTAGCGGTGTCTGGAATGACCAGACCCGAAGCGGTTACTTGCTCTGCCTCTACTGGCTGAACAACAATGCGGTCTTCTAGCGGCTTGATTGAAACAGACATGGTGTCCTCTTCTATCTAGGTGAGGGGTTAGTTGGCCTGATGGCCACGTGAAAACTCTAATTCATGGTTAGCACTCGGTCAAGGTGAGTGCCAAAATCGCCGCTTCCTATGCCCACCCCCTGTCTAGGCTTGTGGTCATGGATCGCGCCGAGCTTTACAAGCTGTTCACCCCAGAGGCCCTCGCCCTGTTGGGCTCGATTGGCGACCTCGATGCCAAGGCAGACGTGCTCAAGTTGGTCAGTGCCCTCAGGGCAGAGGGCTACGACGCGGGGCTGGTGGCTGCCGTTCTCAGTCAGGCCAAGTTGCGTCGCCGCGCTCGCAAGAAGTTTGGCGACTTCACCGACGGCATGCTCTTCACCGAAGACGGCCTCGAGCAGGCCTCTCGACTTCAGGCCGCGGCGCTCCACGCCGGTCGTTTTCGCGGTGCCGGCATCAAGCAGGTGGCAGACCTCGGCTGTGGCATCGGCGCCGAGTCGCTCGCGATGGCTGCCATCGACCTAGAGGTCAAGGCTTTTGAAAT
>JBEGTK010000008.1:0-11767 GCA_041179445.1 Actinomycetota bacterium
GATGACGTGCGCCTGAGGAACTCCGCCGTCGACGGCGCTGAGACAGGCTTGCATCTTTGGAATCATGCCCGACTCGAGTTTCGGCAGCAATTGTTCGAGTTCAGCAGCGGTTATTTCTGACACAAGCGAATCGCGGTTTGGCCAGTCACTGTAAAGACCGGGAACATCGGTGAGGACCATGAGTTTTTCGGCACCGAGAGCAATTGCGAGCGATGATGCTGCCAGGTCAGCATTTACGTTAAGCAACTGCCCGTTGGCATCAGGTGCAACCGTGCTGATCACAGGGATGCGACCGGCATCGAGCGCTTCGAAGACGACTCGAGGATTAACCTGCACTACCTCACCAACCAGACCGATGTCTATCGGCCCCTCTGCAGAATCAAGAGTGGTTAGCTCGGCTCGAAAGAGGTTCGAATCTTCACCTGATAACACCTGAGCCTCGGCGCCCGAGGCTTCGATCATTGCGGCTAGCGATGAGCTGATTTCATTTCGCAAAACATCGCGCACAACCGAAATTGATTCTTGAGTGGTGACCCTGAAGCCACCGCGAAACTCAGACTCGATGCCGAGCTCAGCAAGCTTCGCTGAAATTTGCGGCCCACCACCATGAACGACGACAGGTCGAATTCCGACCCAGCGCAAGTAAGCCATGTCTTCGGCAAAAGCACGCTGAAGGTTTTCATCGACCATTGCGTTGCCGCCAAACTTTACGACGACAACTTTTTGATGAAACCGCTGAAGCCAAGGAAGAGACTCAATCAGGGTCTCAGCCTTGATGCGAGCTAAGTCGTTGTCGTGCGAGTTTGAAGAAATCATTAGCTTGAGTATTCGCTGTTCTCGGTTACGTATTCGTGGGTCAAGTCGTTTGTGTAAACAGTAGCTTCGTGCTGGCCAGCGTTCAGAACGATGTCGATTGCAACCTCACGTGGCTTTAGGTCAACCAAGTCACGGGATTGATCTGGCATGCCCTTTCTTGACACTGAGATGCCGTTGATTAGAACATCAATGTCGTAAGGATCAAATGCTGCGTCGGTCACGCCAACTGCTGCAAGAATGCGACCCCAGTTTGGGTCATTGCCATAGATCGCAGCCTTGAAAAGGTTGTTGCGGGCAACTGAACGACCGACTTTAACGGCGTCGTCTTCACTCGCTGCTTTAGAAACACGAATCGCGATGTCGTGGGTTGAACCCTCGGCGTCGCGAAGCAACTGCATTGCTAGATCTTGGCTAACCGCTTTTACTGCTGCAGCAAGATCTTCGAACGCAGGCTCAACGCCAGAAGCGCCCGATGCCATCAGTGTTACCTGATCGTTTGTAGACATGCAACCGTCGCTATCGAGACGATCGAAAGTAACGCGCGTAGCAAGGCGCAGCGCGCGATCGAGATCTTGACTGTTTGCGATCGCGTCTGTGGTTAGCACGACGAGCATTGTCGCTAATCCAGGAGCAAGCATGCCCGCACCCTTAGCCATGCCGCCAACCGACCATCCGTGTTCACTAACGAACGAGGCGGTCTTAGAAACCGAGTCGGTAGTCATGATTGCCTCGGCAGCAGCTTGGCCATGCTCTTCTGAAAGTTCGGCGGCGGCAATTGAAACGCCAGCCGTGAGTTTTTCAACCTCTAGCTGCTCGCCGATTAGACCGGTCGAGCAAACCAACACATCGCCGGCAGAAATCTCGAGTGCCGCTGCGACTGCCTCAGCAGTTTTGTGAGTCGTCTGAAAACCCTGCGGGCCGGTGTAGCAGTTTGCTCCCCCAGAATTCAAAACAATTGCCGAGACTTGTCCGTCGACAATCACCTGTTTGCTCCAAATGATTGGATTCGCCTGGCAGCGATTCGATGTGAAAACCGCAGCGGCTGCGTTCAGTGGGCCAAGATTTTGAACGAGAGCTAAGTCGGGCTTGCCAGATTTTTTGATTCCTGCGCGAACACCGGCAGCAACAAAACCTTTGGCAACGGTTACGGTCATTTCTTTAAGCCAATCTCGGTAAGACCCGTTTGCTCGGCCAGGCCAAGCGCAATGTTCATCGACTGAATTGCCGCACCGGCAGTGCCCTTAACCAAATTGTCAATTGCACAAATCGTGACCAGACGGTTTGCGCTCTCATCGATTGCCAAACCAATCACGGCTCTGTTATCACCGATTGTGTCAACGGTCGAAGGAAAACCTCCTTCAGGCAAAACCTCGATGAAGAACTCATCTTGATAAGCACTGTCAAACGCTGCGCGAATTCTTGCAAGGTCTGCACCTGGTTTGAGCTTTGCGGTGTTGACGGCGAGGATGCCTCGCTCGAGAGAAGAAAGCACTGGGGTGAATGAAGCCTGAACTCTTTTGCCGGCTGACTTCGAAAGGTTTTGCTCGATTTCTGGTGTGTGTCTGTGAATTCCGCCAACCTGATATGCGTTGGCCGAACCCGTTGGCTCGAGTTCATAAAGATTCTCTGTAGCACCGCGACCTGCGCCGGAGGTGCCAACGGTAAGCACGCTCACGATGTCATCAACTTCGACAAGATCTGCGCTTAGCGCCGGAGCGAGCCCGAGGGTGATTGCGGTTACGTTGCAGCCTGGTACTGCAATTCGGTTTGTTGATTTGAGCAGGCTGCGTTGTTTGTCTGCACCGCCGTGAATTAGCAGCTCGGGCATGCCGTAGGTCCAGGTGCCCGCAAATGGGCTCTTGTAAAACTCAAGCCAATCGGCTTCGCTCTCGAGTCTGAAGTCAGCTGCGCAATCGATTAGCAAGGCGGCACCTTCTAGTTGCTTTGCTAGCTCTGCAGACTTGGCATGCGGCAACGCTAAGAACACGACGTCATGACCGGCAAGCAGCTGAGCATCGGTTTCGACAAACACCATGGCGGCAAAGTCGCTGTCTGCTCCATGAACTTGCCCGACCGTCTGCCCAACCATTGAGCTGGCCGTGACAGTCTTTAGCTCTAAATCTGGGTGTCTTGCAATCAAGCGCAGAAGTTCTGAACCCGCATTGCCGCTGGCCCCCGCTACTGCGACAGTGAACGTCATAGCAGCCCTATGCCCTAATTACCGCGCCGAATTTTGCTGCGGCTTGAGCCACACCGGCGTCTCTGGCTTCGCTGGCCTCAGCTTGAGTCAGCGTGCGATCTTGCGCTCGAAAGCGAAGAGCAAATGTCAAAGACTTTTTAGTCGGCTCAACGTTCTCGCCACGGTAGTCATCGGTGAGAGCGATGTGTTCGAGCAAGTCGCCAGCACCTTCGACAATTGCTTGCTGCAATTCAAAAGCTGAGACACCTCGGTCGACGACAAGTGACAAATCTTGAGTTGCCGCAGGCATGATGCCAATTGGTTGAGCACTGATTGACGAAGGAGCAGCTTGGTAAAGCGCAGTCATGTCAATTTCTGCAACGGCAACCCTGCGCGGCAGGTCGTTCTCTAATGCAAGGGCTGGATTGAGCTCTCCGGCTACAGCAATCACCGAACCATCAACCGACACAAATTCAGCACAACGCCCAGGATGGAAACCTGCGCGGTGAGCCTGACGAATGGTCAATTCGGCGGCAACTGAATTGGCAACAATCAAAACTGAATTGATTGCGTCTTGATAATTGGCGGCAACTTCTTTTTGACCCACCTGATGAGGCACACGTGAACCCGTCAGCAAGACTGCAAGATGTTTTGGTTGCGAAGGAATTTCGTTGTTCAGCGTGTTGAGCTGATCTTTACCTGGTCGAACGTTGCCGAGTGGCAGAGCTGAGCCAGCAGAAACTTTTTTGCTCGGCGTGAAAACACTGCCCTCTTCAAAGATTGCAAGATCTACTAGGCCGCGAGAAAGGTTGCGCTTTGCTGCGTCGATGAGGCCAGGCAAAATCGACTTTCTCATTTCAGCTGAGTCTTCTTGCATTGCGTTTGCGAGGCGAACTGCCGGTGCATCGGCGTTCTCAGCAAACCAAGAGTTCTGAACGGCACTCAAGAACGGGTAAGTAAGAACTTCGGTGTGACCCGAGCCAACCAGAGCGCCGATTGCCTGTCGGCGGCGCTTCTGGTTGAGGGTGAGTCCGCGACCTGGTGGGGCAACCGGCAGTCTTGCCGGAATGCGGTGATAGCCGCCAATTCTGGCAATCTCTTCGACAAGGTCGGTCTTGTGAGTGATGTCTGAGCGCCAGCTTGGGCGAATGACTTCGAAACCGCCCTCGACTGTCGCAACGACGCAACCGATTTCTGCAAGGATGCGTGCTTCTTCGTCAGCGCCAAATTCGACGCCGACCACTGATTCTGCATAACCGGCTGGCAAGAAGATTGGGTCAATCTGAGCGAGCTGCTTGTATTCGGCTCCGAGAATGTTCCCCTCGCCCTTTGCGTGAACTTCTAGCAACTGCACAACGCGTGCAGCTGCGTTGTCGGCCATCATTGGGTCGACTCCGCGTTCAAATCGCTTTGATGCTTCAGAGGTTAGTTTGTGTCGACGCGCAGATCTCGCAATTGAAATTGGGTCGAAGTTTGCCGACTCGATTAGAACGTTGCGGGTGGTTGAATCGACTTCGGTGCTTTCGCCGCCCATTACGCCAGCGAGACCGATCGGTCCAGAATCGTCGCAAATTAAAAGATCTTCGACGTCTAGTTTTCTAACTTGACCATCGAGAGTCTTCAGAGTCTCACCCTGCTTTGCGCGACGCACGGTGATTCCACCCTTTAACTTGTCAAGGTCGTATGCGTGCGTGGGTTGACCCAACTCGAGCATCACGTAGTTCGTGATGTCGACTGCGAGAGAAATGGAACGCATGCCGGCCAACTTCAAACGCGAAATCATGAACGGCGGAGTTGGCAAATTCGCATCAATGTTCATAACGGAACGCAAAACCATTCGCTGCATTCCGGCACGTTCGCGAATCGGGTTTTGATCGTCGAAGGTCAGAGAGAATCCCTCGCCGTGATTTAGAACGGCATTGCCCTTAGGGTCTCTGAAGTCAGCGCCAGTTGCGTGTGCGAATTCACGAGCAATTCCACGAATCGAGAAGCAGTAACCACGGTCTGGTGTGACGTTTACTTCAGCCGCAGTGTCATCCAAGTGCAAAAGTTCAAGTGCATCAGAGCCAACCTTTGGGTCGAGACCCATCTGGTTTAGACGAATGATGCCCGCGTGATCGTCACTGAGTTCAAGTTCGCGCGCCGAAGCCATCATGCCGTCGCTGATGTGGCCATAGGTTGATCGCGCGGCAATGTGAAAGTCGCCTGGCAATGTTGCTCCGGGTAGGCACACGACAACCTTGTCGCCGACTTCGAAGTTGCTTGCACCACAGACAATTCCACGAACATCTGCGCCACCGTCGGCTGCCGTGCTGCCTTCTGGTGCAACTCGCACCTGACACCAGCGAATTGTCTTGCCGTTGGTCTGTTCTTCGGGAGTGAACTCAAGCACCTGCCCCACAACGACTGGGCCGGTGACTGCAAACTTGTGGCTGCCCTCTTCTTCGAGACCAACCTTTACGAGCTCAGCCATAACTGAATCTGGAGTGGCATCGCCAGCAAGGTCTACGTATTCTGCAAGCCAAGAAAGTGGAACGCGCATTAGAGGTTTACTCCGAACTGCTGAGAGAAACGAACGTCGGCCTCGACCATGTCGTGCATGTCACGCACGTCGTTTCTAAACATGAGGGTTCTTTCGATACCCATGCCGAACGCAAAACCTTGGTAAACCTCAGGGTCGATGCCAGCTGCAAGCAACACGTTTGGGTTAACCATTCCACAACCGCCCCACTCAACCCAGCGAGCGCCGCCCTTAGCACCTGGGTGCCATACGTCAAGTTCTGCCGATGGTTCGGTGAAAGGAAAGAACGATGGACGAAGGCGAATCTTTGCTTCTTCGCCGAACATGATTCGCGCAAAGTGCTCAAGCGTTCCGCGAAGGTCTGCCATTGTTAGACCCTTGTCGATTGCAAGCCCCTCCACCTGGTGAAAGACCGGCGTGTGCGTTGCATCGAGTTCGTCTGTTCTAAAAACTCGCCCTGGGCAGAGCACATAAACCGGCAGTTCACGCTCGAGAAGCGAACGAACCTGAACCGGTGAGGTGTGGGTGCGAAGAACCAAGTGTGACTCAACCGGTTCAACAAAGAATGTGTCTTGCATTGCTCGTGCAGGGTGATCTGCGTCGAAGTTAAGAGCGTCGAAATTGAACCACTCGTGTTCGAGTTCTGGGCCTTCTGCAATCTCCCAGCCCATGCCGATAAAGACATCAGAGATTTGATCTTGGAGCAGAGAAAGTGGGTGTCGTGCGCCAAAAGGCAAGCGAGTTACGACGGCAGTAACGTCGACGGTTTCTGCGGCAAGCTTTGCCTGCTCTTCAATTGCGGCTAGTTCTGCTTCGCGAACGGCAAATGCCGCATTGATCTCGCCACGAGCCTTTCCGATAAGCGCACCGGCCGCTGCCTTGAATTCTGGGTCAATCGACTTGAGCGATGCGTTTAGTTGAGAAATCTCAGATTGCTCGCCTACAGTGCTCTGGCGAACTGCCTTCAGCGCAGCAAGATCTTTGGCTTGCGCGATTGACGCCAGGGCTGTCGAAACAACAGTTGCTACAGCGCTCTCGCTGATTGGATTTGAGCCAGACATAAGAGCTCTAGTCTAATCGCCAGCGTTCTGCGCGAAGGCTGAGGCATAAAGGCAAATGCTCGCTGCTGTTGCGAGATTCAAACTTTCGGCAGCTCCGTAGATTGGCACGGCGACTTCGAGGTCGACAAGCTCGAGGGTCTCAGACTCAAAGCCCCAAGCTTCGTTGCCCATCACCCAAGCGGTAGGTTTCGCCAACAGGTCTTTCGACAGAGTTGGCAACTCTGCCCCACCGCCATTCGCGGCAAAGACTTGAATGCCAGCTGCCTTGAGCAACTCGATGGTTGTCGCGATATCGGCACCGATTACGACTGGCAAATGAAAAATTGAACCGGTGGTTGAACGCACAACCTTCGGGTTATAAACATCGACGCTGTTGTCGCTGAAAATTACAGCGTCTGCACCAGCGGCATCGGCAGCACGCAGAACGGTTCCGGCATTTCCCGGGTCACGGATGTTTGCCAACAGCGCTACCAATTGTGGCTTTGTGTCGATTAGGTCTTGCAGATCGACGTGCAACTGGTGACACACGGCGAGAATGCCCTGTGGAGTGTTGGTGTCGCACATGACTTTTAGCACCGCTTCAGAAACCGGCTGCACATCAATCTTGAGAGCGTCAACTCTGTCAAAAAGGTCGGCGTGGCGCTCTAGAGCTTCTTCGGTTGCATAAAGGTCGACGATGAGTTTCGGCCTATCGAGAGCTTCTTTTAGCCCCTGTGGCCCCTCAAGCAGAAAGAGCCCGGTCTCTGACCGGGCGTCTTTCTTATTGAGCTTGGCGACCCCGCGAACCTGGTTCGACTTGGGATCAATTAGCAATTGCTACTACTTTGCCTTTGGTGCCGAAGTGTTCGCAGGAAGTGCAGCCTTTGCGGTTGCAACCAAACTTGCGAAAGTCTTTGGCTCGTTCACAGCAAGGTCAGCAAGGATGCGGCGGTCAACCTGAACGCCAGCCAATGCGAGGCCCTGAATGAAACGGTTGTAGGTCATGCCGTTTGCACGTGATGCAGCGTTGATGCGCTGAATCCATAGGCGACGGAAGTCACCCTTGCGTGCACGGCGGTCGTTGAATGCGTAGACCAATGAGTGAAGCATCTGCTGCTTCGCCATGCGGTAAAGACGTGAACGCTGTCCGCGGTATCCAGACGCGCGCTCGAGAACGGTGCGGCGCTTCTTGTGTGAGTTAACCGCGTTTTTTACTCTTGCCATTTGTAAATGCTCCTAGTTCTAAAAAGTCGGTTACTTGCCGAGCTGCTTCTTGATGGTCTTGAAGTCAGCCGCTGAAACTACCTGGTCGACGTTTAGACGACGCTTGCGGCGGTTTGACATGTGCTCCTGGTTGTGGCGCATGTTGATCTGCTGCTTCATGAGCTTGCCGCTACCGGTGAAGCGGAAACGCTTCTTAGCGCCCGAGTGGGTCTTCTGCTTTGGCATTGCTTTCTCCTTCTATTCGCCGGCTGGTGCCGACTCTTGGGTCTGTGCTGGTGCATCCTTGGCTTCTGCCTTAGATGCAGCCTTCTTTGCTTCGGCCTTTGCCTCAGCTTTGTTTTTCAATGGACCGATCACCATAACCATGTTTCGTCCGTCGACCGATGGAGTCGACTCGACGGTTCCGAAACCGTTTACTTCTTC
The DNA here is from genome assembly GCA_041179445.1 of Actinomycetota bacterium. GTDB lineage: Bacteria > Actinomycetota > Actinomycetes > Actinomycetales > Microbacteriaceae > Rhodoluna. The sequence goes on from JBEGTK010000008.1 coordinate 8,204, forward strand.
GGCAAGTTTTTGAAGCAGCTTGACACCCATCTCTGGGCGGCTCTGCTCGCGACCGCGGAAAACCACGATCACCTTGACCTTGTCACCGGCCTTCAAGAATTTTTCGATCTGCCCACGCTTGGTTCCATAGTCGTGATCATCAATCTTCAAACCGAATCGAACGGTCTTTAGAACGGTGTTCACCTGGTTCTTGCGTGCCTCGCGAACTTTTTGGGCTGCTTCATACTTGAATTTTCCGAAATCCATAAGTTTCGCTACTGGCGGCTTCGCTTCTGGGGCTACCTCGACTAGGTCGAGATCTGCTTCTTGTGCAAGACGCATTGCCTCTTCGATGCGAACAACACCAATCTGCTCACCTGCTGCGCCAACGAGGCGAACCTCAGGCACACGGATGCGCTCATTGATACGTGGGTCGCTGATCTTTGCTCCTTTTTAGACGTGACATTGGCCACACCTGCGATTGGAGTCGCACGCGCACAGAAACGAAGTTTCCTAAAGCTTTACCCGAACACCTAATAAGTCGGTGGACTGGGTGGGAAATGAATCCACTTCTGACCGAGGCGAACCTCGGAGCCATGGGTTAGCCTAGCAGAACCAGTTCTCAGGAGTAAACCCTTTGTCAGACTTTGAATCACAAGAATTTCGCGACGTGGCCGACCAGGTTCGAGACATTGCCGAGGTTCCGGCCGTCGAGGTAATCACCACCACCGCTGTTCACCTAATGAGCGCAGCCGCAGTTCAGTGTGGTCTCGGCGAAGACGGCCACAAAGCTGACCTAGATGAGGCTCGCAAACTAATCAACGCTTTGGCTGGTTTGCTCACCGCTGCTGCCCCAGATCTTGGCGATCACCACGCTCGACCACTTCGAGACGGACTTCGTTCGTTGCAACTTGCCTTTCGCGAGGCTTCTTCAATCAAGGATGCCCCTGGCCAGGGCCCTGGCGAGAAATACACCGGCCCGGTCAACTAGCTTTGACCGCACCCTTTGACGAGGCGTTTTAGGCGAGTTTGACCCTGAGACTGTCGACGTGTTCGGCGATTGTTTCGCTTTCACCAAGTTTCACCGCGAAGTTTTGCATTAGCGATTCGACGGCAGCTTGATCGAGCCCAGGTTTCAGCGTTAGCTGCAAAAGCAACTCGGCCGAGTGAAGACGAGACTTCGGATCACAGTCTTCGAGTTGAAAACCTTCAAATAGTTCAAACAGCGATGTGATTCGCTCGATTTCATCGAACACCGATTTGTTTCTTGCCGGATGAACCCAGTTCAAGCCTTGGGCAACAGCAGCAATTGCCGGGCGCCGAATCGCGAACTCGGTGTCGCTCTCTGGATCAAGAATGACTCGCGTGTTTTCTTCTGCGGCTGCCGCGAGCGCGACTCTCCTTGCATCTGCCGGCACGGGTCTAGCCGCCGGGTTCCACCTTTGCATCGCAGCAACAGAACTAAAAACCGGAAGCCCGTTTTGGTCATCGGGTGTAGCAACGGTAACGATGCTGAGTTCAGCACTCTTGTCGACCTTCTGACCGTGCGCACCAATTTCTGATTCACCAAGCTGCGCGAGCAGCGGGATAAGCAATCTTGATTCACGCAGTTCGTCAACAACGGCCTCTGCGGTGACTTCTTGGCGATGAAACTTTGCAATTGCTTCGATCAGCTTTGCGGGTGCCGAGCCATCGTCACCTGCGAAATTGTTGACGTCGAATTCGCGCCCTGCCCATGGCGTTCCTGCCGAGTCAGAAAGGCGATTCGGGTTGATGTGTTCGCTCTCGAAAGCCATTAGTCGCGCGCCGATGCAATAGCGAGAGCCTCTTCGAGCGTGAACTTGCCGGCATAGAGTGACTTGCCGAGAATGGCACCTTCGAGCCCCTCGCCCACTAGCGCACGCAAGTCACGGATGTCTTGCAGCGAAGAGATGCCGCCTGAGGCAACCACCGGCTTTGAAGTCTTCTGCATTACCTGACGAAGCAGTTCTAGGTTCGGACCCTTTAGCGTTCCATCCTTGGTTACATCTGTCACCACGTAACGAGCACAGCCTGCGTCTTCTAGCCTGGCAAGCACCTCAAACAGGTCTCCGCCCTCTTGAGTCCAGCCGCGGGCGGCAAGGGTTGTGCCTCGAACATCGAGCCCTACGGCGATTGCGTCGCCGTATTTCTCGATTACACGCGCTGTCCAGATCGGATCTTCTAGCGCTGCCGTGCCGAGATTAACGCGAGTTGCGCCGGCCTCAAGTGCAGCCTCGAGTGATGCATCATCACGAATTCCTCCGCTGAGCTCAATCTTCACCGAGGTTGCAGAAGCAACTACTTCTGAAATGACTTGGCGATTGTCGCCACGACCAAATGCGGCATCTAGATCGACCAGGTGAATCCACTCTGCGCCAGCTTCTATCCAGGTGAGAGCTGCCTCAACCGGTGAACCGTAATCAGTTTCAGAACCGGCTTCACCCTGAGTAAGACGCACAGCTTTGCCATCGGCAACATCGACTGCCGGAAGAAGTTCTAAGTAGTCGCTCAAGTTTTTCTCCTAAAGAGTTGTGATCCAGTTGCTGAGAAGTTTGATTCCAGCTTCGCCGGATTTTTCTGGATGAAATTGCGTTGCAGATAGTGGACCGTTTTCAACAGCAGCGACGAAATTCGAACCGTAGTTTGCCCAACTCACTTTTGGAGCCGTGAATGGTCCGTGTGCTTCGAGCTTCCAATCAAGCACGCCGTATGAGTGCACAAAGTAGAACCTCTCGCTTTCGACACCGCGAAAGAGAATTGAATCCTTTGCGCTCTCGACGGTATTCCAACCGATGTGCGGAAGCGTTGGTGCTTGCAAAGCCTCGACCTTGCCAGGCCACTGACCTAATCCCTCTGTTTCGATTGAATGCTCTGAACCGAGATCGAACATGACTTGCAACCCAACGCAGATTCCGAGAACCGGTTTGGTCGCAATCAACCTTTGGTCAATTAGTTCTGCGCCCTTTACCGCTTTTAGTTGATTCATTACCGCGGTGAAGGCACCGACACCAGGAACAACCAAGCCGTCGGAAGTCAGAACCTTTGCGCGGTCAGCAGTGAGTTCTACTTCTGCCCCAGCGGCAACCAACGCTTTTGCAACAGAGTGCACGTTGCCGCTGCCATAGTCGAGAACGACTACTCGAGGTGAAGTCACAGAGCACCCTTGGTTGACGGCACTCCGTCGACTCTTGCATCGTGCTCAATTGCTTTGCGCATAGCTCTAGCAAAGGCTTTGAATTCGGCTTCGGCGATGTGGTGCGCATCGCGACCATCAAGCAATGTGATGTGAACGGTTATCGCAGCGTTGAGAGAAATCGCCTCGAATACGTGGCGAACAAGCGAACCGGTGAAGTGGCCGCCAATTAGGTGGAATTCGAAGCCAGCTGGTTCGCCGGTGTGCACCAGGTATGGACGGCCCGAAAGGTCTACCACCGCACGAGCAAGTGCATCGTCAAGCGGAACAGTGGCATCACCGTAGCGAGCAATCTTGGCTTTATCGCCAAGAGCTTGCTTGATTGCCTGACCGAGCACGATGGCAGTGTCTTCAACCGTGTGGTGAACATC
>JBEGTK010000009.1:0-10723 GCA_041179445.1 Actinomycetota bacterium
GGTTCGTTCGACCATCTTCACGTGGCGATAGCGCCACTCCTGCAGGCCTTCATCCAAGTCGACAAGTCGCTCGCAGATCGCCGCGGCGTCTGGGTCGTTGCGGTGCACATCGAGCAACATATCTTGAACGCCCTCGTCGGCTTCATAACCCACCGATACGTCACGGTTCAAAACCTCGGTTGGCGCACCGTGACCGCGCGACGCCAGGTAGCGCAAGAGGCTATCCCAGAGAGAAGGTCGAGCCATTGCCGCCTCAACTCGTGCGCGAGCAGGCGAACCCTCGATGAGGTGCTCGGCCATGCCCATGCCACTGTGTTTGTCGGCACCGGCACCGGCCTGATCGCGTCGGCCGAGAACAGCCTCGAACTCGCGAAACTGCGCAGACTGAAAACCGCTTGACGACTGAAGTCGCCCGCGAAAAGTGTTGAACTGCAACGGAGTCATCGTCTCGAGAATGTCGAGCTGACCGACGCAAGTCTTCATGATTGTGCGCACGCGACCGAGAATCGCGAGCGAGCGGTGAGTGTCGCCGTGTTCCAGTTGACGTTGCAACTCGGCAACCTCGTGCAGCATCTGCTTGAACCACAACTCGTATGTCTGGTGAATGATGATGAACAACATCTCATCGTGCTCGCCATCGCTCTCAGGTTGCTGCAACTCGAGCAGCTCATCGACCTTGAGATAGCTGATGTATGTAATCGCCTTTTTGTTTTGCTGGTCTGGCATTTAGGTCACGCGGCTTCCGTTGTCGTCAATCTTCAAGTAGTCGCGTCGTGCAACCGAATCACGGATGCGCGCCATGCCGTCATAAACCTCTGTGAACGAAGTAGGCAGCGGCGCGATCGCAAGGCGAATCGAGTTTGGTGTGCGATAGTCAGGAACCACGTTTGCATATTTGCGCAGAGCGGCAGCAATGCGTTTTGCCTCTGGGTGGCCGATGGTGATGTGACCGCCGCGGTTCGACGATTCGCGCGGAGTCAAGAGTGAGAAACCGAGCGGAGCGAGCCAGGCATCGAAAAGCGCGATCATCATGTCGGTGCCGAGTGCTGCCTTGGCAGCGATATTCGCGATGCCTGCCTCTTCGATCATTGAATAAGAAGTCTTCACGCAGCGAAGCCCCATGATGCTCGGGCTGGCAATCTGAAAGCCGCGAATCTCGCGGTTTGGCTCAAAGTATGGGCCCATCGAGAACTGGTCGTCTTGGGCGAACCATCCTTGAATTGGCACTCGCAGTTCGGCCTGCATGCGCTTTGCCACATAGAGCCAGGCCGGTGAGCCTGGGCCAGAGTTGCCGTATTTATAGGTGCAACCAACCGCTAGGTCGACACCCCACTCGTCGAAGCGCAGGTCGATTGCGCCGGCTGCGTGTGAGGCATCCCACACGACGAGACCGCCGTGGTGGCGAACTAGGTCGGTGATTCCCTTGACGTCTGGGCGAGCACCCGAGCGGTAGTGAATGACCTGAAGAGTGACGAGAGCGACGTCGTCGTTCATAAAGCGCTCAAGAATTTCTGGAGTGATCATCTCGCAGTCGGCATCGACATCGACCGAGCCAGGCCCACCCATGCCGTCGTTGTTTAGCGTGATGAGGTTTAGGCCAAACTGCTCGGCGATGCCGGCGAGAATGAATCGGTCAGTCGGAAAATTCGCTGCATCAATAATCACGGTGCTTCGACCAGGGCGAGCCTTGATTGCAGCAACGCAAAGTTGATAGAAGTTCACCGAGGTTGTGTCGCAAACGAGAACCTGACCGGCGGCGGCACCGAGAGTTGCGCGACCAAGAAGGTCGCCGGTTGGTTGTGCTTCGTCGATCCAGTGCGACCAACCATCGACGAGCTCATTGCCCCACTCGCGAATCATGTAGTCGTTGATTGCACCGACGGTTGCACGAGGCAAGCGACCGAGAGAGTTGCCATCGAGGTAGCACATGGTCGGGTCGGTGATGATGAACTGCGACTTGTAGTGCGCTAGTTGGTCGTCGGCTTCGAGACGTTCGGCGGTTGCGCGGTCGGTTGGGTCGCCATATTCGGCGAGCGACTTCATTGGGCTCATAAGGCAAATCTAGTAGCAGAGTGGCGCAGGAGTTTCTAAGAATTCGTTTAGGCAATCTTCACCAAGCGCTAAGCGCAAATACCCCGAGAGGCTATTGACCGGTCAACTGGCTTGCCGAGAATTGGGTCACGAAAGGGGATATCGTGACTGACCTAATTCTGATTGCAAATCGCTTCATGCTCATGCCATCTCACCGAGCACGCTTTCGTTTCTTGAGCCACTTGGTCTACCGAATCAAGGCCAAGCGCAAAGAGCGCCGAATCTTCATTTCGGCAACCGAACACCTAACAACCCACGACTTCATCGCATCGAACTCGCTAAACCGATAGGAGACCCAATGCCCGGACGTGACGCCCTAGAACACCTAACTCAGCTTTTGCTGCTTGGCGAGCTTGCGGTAGAGCGGGGTGCTTCGCACAAGCTCCTTATGGGTGCCTGCGCCGACGACGTTGCCATCTTCAAGAACGATGATCAGGTCGCTGTCGACAACGGTAGCGAGTCGGTGGGCAATAACGAACATAGTTCTGTTCTTAGCAACTGAATCGATTGCGTCTTTTAGGCGCTGCTCGTTGAGGCCGTCGAGAGAAGAGGTCGACTCATCCAAGAGGAGAATCGGCGGAGCAGCGAGCAGGGTGCGGGCAATAGCCAAGCGCTGACGCTCACCACCGCTGAGCATGATGCCCTTTTCGCCAACCTCGGCGTCGAAACCACGAGCATCCCGGTCGAGAACCTCGGTCAGATTGACTTCCTCGAGCACGGCACGAAGTTCTTCGTCTGTCGCATTCGGGCGACCAATCAGCAGGTTCTCGCGAATCGAGCCCGCCAAAACCGGGGCATCTTGTTCGACATAACCGATCTGGGCACGAAGGGCTTCGCGCGAAATGGCGCTGACCTTTTGACCGTCTAGCAGAATCTCGCCAGAGGTCGGCTCATAGAAACGCTCGATCAGCGAGAAAATGGTCGACTTGCCTGCACCCGAAGGGCCAACCAGTGCAACACGAGTGCCGCGCTCGATCTTGAACGAAACGTTCTTCAGAACCTCGCGCTCTTCGCCTGCAGGTTGATCTTCGGTCGCAGGGGTCGGCGCATAACCGAATGAAACGTTCTTGAATTCGATTGCGGTCTTGTTGCGAGCCTTGCGTGCAGCCAGATCTTGACCATCGGCTTCTTCGACAGGCAGATCCAAAATCTCTTGGATGCGCGCGAGAGCACCGAGCGCAGACTGCACAGAAGTGATCGCACCGAAGGCAGTGCCAACCGGGCGCATCATCAAGAACATCAACAAGATGAAGCTCACGAGTGATGCAACGGTGGTTGCACCTGACGCGACGCGATAGCCACCTACACCTAGAACTACGATGAACGCGCTGTTGAAGGCAAGGCCACCGATTGGTGCAATCGCAGAGCTGATCTTTGCGATTTTCACACCCTGCACGTATGCCTCGTCTGATGCATTCTTTACCTGCTCGGTTTCGCGAATCTCAGCTCGCGCTGCACGAATAGTTCGCACCGCGCTGAGAGCGCGTTCGACAGCAGCAGACATGTCACCAACGCGTTCTTGCGCCTTTGTCGTTGCGCTGCGAATTTTCTTTGATGTGAAAGTGACGGCACCGATTGCAATCGAAAGCATCAAAACGGTTAGCCCAAGAAGCAGCGGATCGATGAATGCCATGGCGATAACCGCACCGATAAAAATTAAGATTCCGCCGGCGAGGTCGATCAATCCCTGGGTGAGAACGGCACGCAAGAGAGTGGTGTCTGAGCTTGTGCGTGAAACTAGGTCGCCTGTGCGACGGCGGTCATATTCAACAATCGGCAAGCGAAGTAAACGACTGGCTAGCGAAATTCGTGCGGTGCGCACGATGCCCTCGCCGGCCTTGGCGAGCAGATAACGCATGAATCCGTCAGAGGCTGCCGAGCCGACAACGACGGCCAACAGGGCCACAACCAGCATGGTTGTTGGCTGCTGGTTCTGCACGGCAGTGATTAGCTGACCGACGACTAGCGGCTGGGCAAGCGAGACACCGGCACCAAAGATCGAGAGCACAACCGCAATAATCAGCGGCTTCTTGTGATCGGCCAGGTATGGCAGAAGAGTCTTGAAGCTGGCCTTTGGGCCTTTGTCAGGTGCGCCCATAGGGCCGCGACGACGGCCACCCATCATGCTCATTTGTTCTCCTTTAGTTGGCCTGCGCCAGTTATGAATTCGTTGAGCAAGAAATTTATTTCTTGCAGTGAGAGTGCTTCGGTGTATGCGGTGTTCTTGAAGAAGCGAGAGAAGTCGACAGATTGCAACGCTTCAAGCGCACGAGGATGCTGCAACTTCAAAAACATCTGTGTCGAGTTTGGCTCGCGCTTGAATTCGGTGCGAACTTTTCCGCAATTGAAACCGAAAATGGTTAGCGAAACATCGGCGTCTGCCGGCTTCACTTTTTTTATGAACTCATTGTCGACAACGCTAACAATCGGTCGTTTGACTTTTCGCTTTTGCCAGATCTGAAAACAAGTCGCAAGACGAGTCTTTGTCGAAAGTTCATCGCCGGCATCGTCGACATAGTCAATATGAATGTCTTTGTCGAAAACCAAATGAAAGCGCTGGTCGAGTCGGTTGATGACTGACCACTTGCGCCACGAACGCGGCACGATAAACGCGATGTAGTCGCTGTGTTCTGCGGCCTTATTGAAAAACGGAATCGAAAGCGAATTGTTGCGACCAAAAGGTGGGTTCGAAATAGTCACGGCACCTCGCACCGCAAGCTCTGTCTCGAGAAAGTTGCCAGCAACAATGCCAGAGTGCTTCGGTTCGATGTCGAAGCTAACCACCTCGGCAACGCCAAACTTCTTGGCTGCCTTGATGAATGCTCCGGTGCCGCCAGCGGGTTCGATGATCACGCGCTCGGCGAGGTTAGGCACGAACCCGGCGACATCGGTGAATAATTCACGCGCGAGTGGGGCAGGTGTATAGAACTGCTCTTTGCCGGTAATTCGGGTGTTGCCCGGCCGCGACTTGGCAGCGGTTTGAGTGGGCATTACTACAGGCTAACAACCTCATAAATATGTGTCGAATGGCAATAAATCTGCCAACCCTGGGTTATTCTGAAAAGCTGCCCGGATGGGCAACGCGTTCAAAGAAGAAAGCACTGAATTGGCTAAGAAAACCGCGCCTGCAGACCTAATGATTGTCGCCAAGGGCCTCACCAAGAAATATGACGATTTCGTTGCCGTTGACGGCATTAACTTCGAAGTCAAACGAGGCGAGGCTTTCGGCCTGCTTGGCCCAAACGGCGCCGGCAAGTCGACCACCATGAAGATGATCGGCGCGACCTCGCTTCGCACCGGCGGCGAACTGACCATTCTCGGCAAAGACCCGAACAAGCAAGGGCCAGAGATTCGCGCTCACCTCGGTGTCGTGCCGCAGACCGACAACCACGACAACGACCTCAAGGCGTGGGAGAACCTCTACATCTATGGCCGCTACTTCGGCCTCAGCCGCAAGTTCTTGAAGAAGAAAGTCGAAGAGCTTCTCGATTTTGCACAGTTGCAAGACAAGCGCGACGTAAAGGTCGACCAGCTCTCTGGTGGAATGAAGCGTCGCCTCACCATTGCACGCGGTTTGGTCAACGAACCAGAAATCTTGATGCTCGACGAACCAACGACCGGTCTCGACCCGCAGGCTCGTCACATTCTCTGGGACAGACTCTTTCGACTAAAAGAAGATGGCGTAACCCTAGTGATTACAACTCACTACATGGATGAAGCCGAGCAGCTTTGCGATCGCCTCATCGTGATGGACAAAGGCAAGATCATGGCCGAGGGTGCACCGGCTGACCTAATCAAAAAGTATTCGAGCAAAGAAGTTCTCGAGGTTCGTTTTGGTTCATCAAAGAACGCCGAAGCAGCTGAAAAATTGAAGCACCTCGGTGACCGCATCGAAACTTTGCCTGACCGCATTTTGTTCTATGCAGAAGACGGCGAGAAGGTGCTGAAGCAGATTCACAAACTCGGTTTCGAACCTGCAACTTCTTTGGTTCGCCGCAGCTCGCTTGAAGATGTCTTCTTGCGTCTAACCGGAAGAACATTGGTCGAGTAATGAGCATGTTGACTGAACCGAAGATGACTTGGCAGGGTGCTGCCAAGGTCGTCGACATGAAGAAGGCCCTAACCTGGGGGCCTTGGTTCGTAGCCGAATATCGTCTGCGCAACATGTCGAAGTGGCTTGGCGCAATCATCGCTTTTGGCCTTGGCAACCCGGTGCTCTACCTGCTCTCGGTTGGCATTGGCATCGGCGCTCTCGTCGACCAGAACCAGGGCGCAAACGGCGTTGATGGAGTGAGCTATCTAACCTTCTTGGCTCCAGCATTGCTTGCCACGTCTGCCATTCAGGCGGCCATGGATGAAACCTCGTTTCCGACGTTGCAGGGCTTTGTCTGGGATAAATCGTTCTTTTCGATGAACGCAACCCAGCTGACTGGCGGCTCAATCGTTGGCGGAATCATGATCGCCTCGGCAGCCCGCTGCGTTTTCAACACCGGCATTTATGCAATGGTGCTCTGGGCGTTCGGCGCGATTACTGCGCAGTCGATCTTGGTTCTGATTTTTGCAGCGATTTTTGCGGGTCTTTCGTTTGCATCGGTGATGCTCGCGGCTACTTCGTTTGTTAAGCACGACGACGGCTTCTTCGCTCTCGTCGGTCGCTTCATCATTGCGCCGATGTTCATGTTCTCAGGAACTTTTTACCCACTAGAGACCCTTCCGATTTACCTTCAGTGGATTGGCTGGATCTCACCGGTATGGCACGCAACCGACATCGGTCGCAACCTAAGTTATGGCCACGAGGTTGCGCCGGGGCTGATGGTTATTCACTTCGCGTTCTTGCTTGCCATTTTGATTGTCGGACAATTCGTAGCAATGCGTCAGTTCAGCAGGAGGTTGGCAAAGTGAGTTTGATCAACGCATCAGTCGATAGTGCGATTGCAATCGCAGAACGTCGAAGCGGAAAGTTCGGCGCAGACTTTTATGCCGGCCGCACAAACGCAATTCTTGAGCGCGCGTTTTTGGCGTTCAAGACCTCTTCATGGATGATCGTGCTCAGCGGATTCGTCGAGCCAGTGTTCTATTTGCTTTCGTTCGGCTTCGGGCTCGGCGCACTAATCGGTGGAGTTACCGATGGTGCAGGCAACTCGGTTTCTTATGCGGCATACATCGCTCCGGCTCTTCTCGCCACCTCGGCGATGAACGGTGCGATCTATGACTCGACCTGGAACGTCTTCTTCAAGATGCACTTCGGCAAGCTCTACCAAACCATGCTCGCCACCTCGCTCGGCACGCTAGACGTTGCCCTCGGTGAAATCGGTTGGGCACTGCTTCGCGGTCTTGCCTATGCAATGGGATTCATGGTGATTATGGCTCCGCTAGGGCTGATTCCGAGCTGGTGGGGAATCCTTGCGATTCCGGGCGCCGTGCTGGTTGCCTTCGGCTTTGCCTCGATCGGCATGGGCATCACCTCTTATCTAAAGAACTTTCAGCAGATGAACTGGGTGAACTTCTTTATGCTGCCGATGTTCCTGTTTTCGGGCACTTTCTACCCGCTGAGCATCTATCCAGACTGGCTCCGCATGATTATTGAGGCGTTGCCGCTCTGGCAGGCGATTCAGCTCGAGCGCGACCTCACTTTAGGCACGGTTGGCTGGTCGACTCTGGCTCACGTTGCCTATTTCGCGGTCATGATTGTCGGCGGCCTCTATTTCACGACAAAGCGCCTGAGCGCCCTATTCCTTAGGTAGGCAGCGGGGCGTAGTCTTGTCTTGACCTACTTTTTCGGGGTTTTAGGCAGGGGTAGCATGTTCCGTTTTGGTGTTAAGAATCGTGGCTTTGGCTTTCGAGTTGCGCTCGCGCTAGGCATCGCTTTCGCGACCATTTTGGCGGCCACCCCGGCTCAGGCATACATCGCGGTTGCCCGCACCACCTACATCGTTCAGGTGAAGACCGGCACAGCAGATGCAGTGCGCGCCGTGATCGGCAAACTAGGCGAAACTCCTCACGACGAACTCACCGAAGTCATGGATGGCTTCGTGCTCGACCTAACCGACACTGAAGCTTCAGCATTGCGTGCTGACGCAAACGTAATTCAGGTTGTTGCCGACCAGTCGATGTCGATGTTCGACACACAAAACCCGACTCCTTCATGGGGTCTCGACCGAATCGATCAAGATTCGACAACATATGACAACACTTATAACTACTCGTCAACCGCCGGTGCTGGCGTTCGCGTTTATGTGGTTGACACTGGTGTGATGGCGAGTGACCCTGACTTTGCTGGCCGAATCGAAACAGGCTTCGACGCGCTTGGTCAAAACTTGCAAGGCGCAGACTGCAACGGTCACGGAACCCACGTTGCCGGAACCGTCGCCGGAACGAAATATGGTGTTGCTAAGAAAGCCACAATCATTCCGATTCGCGTTCTCGGTTGCACTGGCATGGGCAGCTGGTCAGGATTCATATCTGCAATGGACTGGATCATCGCGAACCACCCTGCTGGCACGCCTGGTGTGATGAGCGCGAGCCTCGGTGGCTTGAAGTACCAGTTGGTTAACGACGCGGTTCAAAAACTTTATGCGGCCGGAGTTACCCCGGTTATCGCGGCCGGCAATAACAACACCGATGCATGCACCTACTCTCCGGCAAGCACACCAAATGCCGTCACCGTTGGTGCTTCTGACAGCAACGACACCCGCGCTTACTTCTCGAACTTTGGTGACTGTGTTGACGTTTTCGCGCCGGGCGTGAACATCGTCTCAAACAACTACCTCGACTCAACCACGGGCCGCAGCCTGAGCGGCACTTCGATGGCAACCCCGCACGTCAGCGGCCTTGCAGCCCTTTATCTAGCTGACCACAAGACCGCAACTCCAAGCGAGGTCGCCGCAGCTATTCAGGCCGGAGCACAGGCTGGCAAAATCGTCGACGCCAAGAGTGCAAACGGAAACTTCTTGATGAACATCAAGTTCACCAACGCCGCTCTGCCACCGGTTGGCGCACCTACCGGAGTGGTTGCGTCTGCAATCACCGCAACTGGTGCAACCATTTCATGGACTGCTCCTGCTGGCACTCAGGCCGCAAACAGCTACAAAGTTGAATATCGCGAAAGCAGCGCAACCACCTGGACTTCAGTTGACGCCGCAACAACCACAACTACTTTGACCGGGCTTAGCGCTAACAGCACATACAACGTTCGCGTTGTATCTATTGCTGGCAGCGAAGTTTCACCTGCTAGCCCAGAACTCATTTTCTCGACTCTCGCGACCGTGCCAGATGCTCCGACCAACTTTCGTGTGACATCAACCTATGGCAGCCAAATTTCTCTTGCCTGGGATGCCCCTGCTAACGCAAACGGTTCGAAGCTCACCGGCTATGAAGTCTGGACTGATGTTGCTGGGGTGTGGACAAGAAAAATGTCAACCGTCGCAACCATTGCAAACGTAACCGGCTTGACCCCGAGCACTACTTATTCTCTTCGCGTTGTTGCAGTTAACGCGGCCGGATTAAGCGAGCCAACCGCTGTTCTTTCAGCTACAACAACGGCGGCCACGCCAACGGTTGTCGTCATGACAACTCGCACCGGGCTAACCGCAACCGGAATTACCCTCAACTACAACGCAGTTTCGCCAATCGACTCGGCCACCCCGATCACATACAAGGCCGTAGTGACCAACACCTCGAACAATGCCGTTGTCGGCACGTTCACCTCGAACACGACTTCGGTCACGCTAACCGGCTTGACTCGCTACACGATTTATTCGGTTGTGGTCACCGCTTATTCGGGAACTATCGCTGGTCCACCTTCTAACCCATACACCTTTAGAACGTTGGCAGATGTTCCAACGGCACCGACCAATGTTTATTACAACAAGGTGGGCACCGATCAGGTGGGCATTTATTGGAGCGCTCCGCGTGATGGTGGTGGAGTAGCGCTAACCGGATACAAGGTTGAGAAGTTTGTGGCAGGTGCGTGGGCACTTGTGTCTTCGTCAGCCATTACGGTAACCAGTTTGCTAGTGCCGGCTCCGGCTCCAGGGTTCACCGAGCAGTACCGAATTTATGCCACAAATTCTGTTGGCGCTGGTCTTGCTGCCCAGGTTGCCGTGTTGGGTACATATGCGCTTTCGCAGCCGCCTACCGGTTTGACCCTGGTGCCTTCTGCCACTGGCAGCCTAAGTGGCACGCTCAGCTGGGTTGCTCCAACGAACAATGGTGGAACACCGGTGACCTCATATACGGTCTATCGCCAAACCTCATCAACTTCTGGATGGACAACCGTCGGCGTCGGTGTTGCAGGCCTCAGTTATTTAGTGTCGCTACCGCCAAAGGGCGCGACATACAACTATTCGGTTTCTGCGGTCACCTCTGCGGGCACCAGCGCGAAGTCGGCCCCGATCAGTTACACCACGGCAACCACTGTTCCGAATGCACCAAGTGTTCCGGCACTTAGCTGGAACATCGACGGAACGCTGAAGGTTCTTTGGGTCGTGCCAAACGACAACGGTGGCTCAGCAATAACCGGTTACAAAGTGCAGCGCCTTGTCGGTGCAAACTTTGAAACGATTCAAACCACATCTGCCACGACCGTGAATCTTGCTCGCGAAGCAATCGGTGCGTCTTACACAATCCGTGT
>JBEGTK010000010.1:0-10338 GCA_041179445.1 Actinomycetota bacterium
TAAAAGAATGTCAGTGAGAATCAATCCATCGATACTTTCAGCCGATTTCGTCAATTTCGAGGCTGAGTTCGCGAGCATTAGCCATGCCGACCTGATTCATGTTGACGTCATGGATAACCACTTCGTGCCGAACCTCACTTTCGGATTGCCGATGGTGAACCGCATGCAAGAAATCACACCAAAGCCGCTTGATGTGCACCTAATGATTTCAAATGTTGATGAGTGGGCAAGTGGTTATGCAGAGACTGGTGCATATTCGGTCACCTTTCATGCCGAGTCCAGCGAAAACCCGGTTGAATTTGCGCGCAAATTAAGAGCAATCGGCTCGCGAGCCGGTTTGGCCCTAAAACCGGGCACAGGCGTTGAACCCTATTTAGAAGTTCTTGCCGAGTTCGATCAAATCTTGATTATGACTGTCGAACCCGGCTTCGGTGGCCAGTCGCTCATCGAAGAGACTCTGGCAAAGGTCAAGCAAGCACGACGTCGCATAGATGCCGAGGCACTTGATGTCTGGCTTCAGGTTGACGGCGGCATTGACGAATCGAACATCGCGCGGGTTGCCGAACAAGGCGCAGACACATTTGTTGCCGGCAGCGCAGTGTTCAAAGCAAGTGATCGTAATTTGCAAATCGACACCTTGCGCGACCTAGCAACAGCTGCACATCGACACTAAATCGCTCAGACCGCCCAAGCCCTTAGCTTGTTAGCGGGTAATCTATAGAGATGAAGTCGTTCGAACAGCTCTTTTCAGAGATATCAGAGAAGGCCGTTTCGCGTCCTGTCGATTCTGAGACCACAAAGTGGCTCGACGCCGGAGTGCACACAATCGGCAAGAAAATCGTTGAAGAGGCCGCCGAGGTCTGGATGGCCGCCGAACACGAAGGCAACGAACGCACCGCAGAAGAGATTTCACAGTTGATCTATCACCTGCAGGTATTGATGGCAGCAAAAGGCATCAAACTAGAAGACTTAGAAAAACACCTTTAGAAGCGAGAATCAGTGACTGTGAGAACAATGCTTAGGGTTGCAGTGCCAAATAAGGGCATTTTGTCAGAAACGGCAATCCTGATGCTCAAAGAGGCCGGCTATGCGATTCGCCGCGACCCCAAGGATTTGCACGTTGTTGACAATGGCAACGAAATTGAGTTTTTCTATCTAAGGCCTCGTGATATCGCGACTTATGTTGGTTCGGGATCACTAGACATCGGTTTCACTGGCCTAGACCTGCTGCTTGATAGCCGTTCAAAGGCTAAAGCCGTAGCAGAACTAGGTTTTGGGGCAAGCACTTTTCGCTTTGCTGGACCAATCGCAAAGTTCAATTCCATTCAAGAATTGAACGGTTTGCGAATCGCGACGGCATACCCTCACCTCGTTGAGGATTACCTCGCCGTTCAGGGAATCAAAGCAGAGTTGGTGCAGCTTGATGGCGCAGTTGAGGTTGCCGTTCGACTTGGCGTTGCCGATGTCGTAGCCGACGTTGTTAGCACCGGCAACACCTTGCGCCAAGCCGGACTTGAAATTTTCGGCGAACCAATTCTTATTAGTTCTGCTCAGCTAATTGCTGCGCCTAACAGCTCGGCGAATTTCGACGGATTCTTGCGCCGTATTCAAGGAGTTGTTGTTGCTCGCGAATATGTAATCGTCGACTACGACTGCCCAACCGATTTGGTTGAGCAAGCTTCGGCGATCACGCCAGGAATCGAATCTCCAACGATTTCACCATTGCGCGACCCGGAATGGGTAGCGGTAAGAGCTCTGGTCAAGGCGGTAGATGTCAACCAAAAGATGGATGACCTATACGCTCTTGGAGCTCGCGCGATTTTGGTGAGCGCCCTTCACGCAGCGAGAATCTAATGTCGCTTGCAATCCGAGTGATTCCATGCCTTGATGTCGCTGACGGGCGTGTGGTTAAAGGCGTAAATTTTCTCAATCTTCGAGATGCCGGTGACCCAATCGAACTTGCCACACGGTACTACGAAGATGGCGCTGACGAGCTTACTTTCTTAGACGTAAAGGCAACTGTTGAGAATCGCTCGACTATGTTCGATCTCGTGACAGCAACTGCCGAACAAGTTTTCATTCCGCTAACTGTCGGAGGTGGAATACGTGACACCGAAGACGTGGCGCGATTGCTCGGTGCCGGAGCCGACAAGGTTTCAGTGGGCTCAGCCGCAATTTCAACACCGTCGCTAATTTCAGACATTTCAGAACGATTCGGCAACCAGGTGCTTGTTATCTCACTCGACCTAAAACGTTCGAGCAAGGCGAGCAGCGGCTTTGTGGTCACGACTCACGGTGGTCGGAATGAAACAGAACTTGATGCCGTTGACTGGATAAGCACCTGCCAAGATCTTGGCGCAGGAGAGTTGCTAGTGAATTCAATCGATTCAGATGGAACCCGAAGTGGTTTCGATGTCGAATTGCTCGAACTGGTTAGAAGCATAAGCAGAGTGCCAATCATCGCCTCGGGTGGCGCTGGCAAGGCTAGTGACTTCGTGGGTGCCGCTGCAGCTGGAGCAGATGCAATCTTGGCCGCAAGCATTTTTCACGAGGGGTCGGCAACCATCACAGACGCAAAGCGAGAATTGAAACTAGCCGGATTCGAGGTGCGCTAATGCCGATAGACAAGTCAATTTTTGACCACCTAGCTTTTGACTCTGACGGATTGATTCCAGCAATCGTGCAGAGCGCTGAGAGTTCGCGTGTCATCATGTTTGCCTTCATGAATCGTGAATCGCTTAGCCAAACCATCGAGACCGGTGAAACAGTTTTTTGGTCTCGCTCGCGAAACGAGCTTTGGCACAAGGGAGCAACTTCGGGCAACACGCAAACTGTGGTTTCGATCGAGACCGACTGCGATAGCGATGCTCTTCTAATTCGTGTTAACGAAAACGGCCCTGCCTGCCACACGGGTAGTGAGAGCTGCTTCGACGTGCGAACTCTTTATTTGGCGTCTGAATCGAGCGAGACAGAATGACACTTAATCTGAGCCTCAAGGAGGTCACCGAGCTAGCCAAACACCACAAGGTGATTCCAGTAATTCAAACTTTGTTTTCAGGCACCGAAACACCGGTTTCGGTATTCGAAAAGCTAGCCCAACACAAGAGTGGTTCATTCTTGCTCGAGTCGGCAGACCAGGGCGTTTGGTCAAGATTCAGCTTTGTTGGCGTAAATGCCCGTGGAACTTTGGCAAAGGGGTCAGTCGGTGTAGCAACCTGGAAGTCAGACACGAACGCATCTGTGTTTCCTTCAAAAGACCACGAGCCGCTCGCGCCATCTGCACTTGAAGCTGTCGCCCAGGTAGTTGCGGCATGGACTTCACAGCCGATTGCCGGTCTTCCACCGCTAACCTCAGGTCTAGTAGGCATGCTTGGCTGGCAGGTTATTAGAGAGATCGAAGCCTTGCCACAGCCAAAGCCGGCTGATTACGCAAGCCCAGACGCATCTCTGACAATGTTCTCTGACTTAGTGATTATCGATCACCACCGTGGCGAACTGCTTTTGGTTGCCAACATATTTGTCACCGACGAGTTCGAGCCAGAGAGCGCTCATGCAGAAGCCAAGGCCCGCATAGCCCGCATGAGAACTGAGTTGCTTCAGCCAACGCAACCGTTTCTCGCTGACCTATCGAACCAGGCTTCGGGCTCGGCCAAACACCGCACTTCAAAACCAGAGTTCTTCAACGCGCTTGCAAAAGCTAAAGAACACGTCAAGAAGGGCGACGTTTTTCAAGTCGTCATCTCACAACGATTCGATCAACCAACCGAAGCTTCACCTTTAGACATTTACCGAGTCTTGAGAACTCTTAACCCGAGCCCATACATGTATTTGCTCAATCTCTCTGATGACGAGTCGAATTTCTCTGTAGTTGGTTCATCGCCAGAAGCGCTTGTCACCGTCTCAGACGGTCGTGCGGTCATGCACCCAATTGCGGGTTCACGACCTAGGGGCAAAACAACAGACGAAGACATGGCAAAAGCCGATGACCTCTTGGCAGATGCGAAAGAGCAGGCCGAGCATTTGATGCTCGTTGACTTGGCGCGAAACGACTTGCTAAAGGTTTGTGATGCAAAATCGGTAGCAGTTACCGAATTTATGCAGATTCATCGCTTTAGCCACATCATGCATCTCGTCTCAACTGTCGAGGGCCAAGTTCGCGAAGGACTTTCGACAACCGATGTTTTCAAAGCGACTTTTCCGGCTGGAACACTAAGCGGCGCTCCGAAGCCACGTGCTCTAGAAATAATCGAGGAGCTAGAACCAACTAGCCGCGGTCTGTTTGGCGGTGTAGTTGGTTATTTCGATTTCGCCGGAAACGCCGATCTAGCAATCGCTATTCGCACCGCATTTATCCGGGATCAAATCGCCCACGTTCAAGCGGGTGCTGGCATCGTTCTTGACTCGGTTGACGAGTCTGAATACCAAGAGACAATCACCAAAGCGAGTGCCACCTTGCGAGCTATCGAGATTGCTAACGCGATGACACGAATTCATGAATAAGTCAAAGACCCTCGCTATTGCACTGGCCCTGCAATTGCTTTCGCTGCTCTTGCTCACGCAAGAGTGGGTGAGCGTCTCAATGGCGGGCGAAAAGAGTTTGGTTTCTCTGGGCAACTTCGACGGAGCGACAACCTATCCAATTGCCATGCCACTGTGCCTCTTTGCCCTTTCGGCTATCGTGGTTTCAGCAATCTCGCAGCGCTTGACCCGCATCTCGGCAATATCGCTGGCAGCTATCTCGAATGCCAGCGCTTTGGCAATTGTGCTGAGCCAAGTCGCAAGGAAATCGATTTCTGCACTAGACCCTCAACTCGACCGTCTAACGGGCATAGCGAACACCCATGGAATCAAAGACGTGACTGTCTCGATAGCCATGGCTCCTTGGCTGTGGGCCGCAACGCTCGCGATTGCAGCAATTTGGCTCTTGTTCGGGCTGGTTTGGCAGGGGCAGTGGCAGAGGCAAGAAAAGACCGATCGTTACACCACGGGCAAAGCCTCGAAGAAAAAGTCGGCAGACATCAGCACGATTGAAATCTGGGATAACCAGCGCGATTAGAATAGGCACATCGAGAGGAATCAAAATGGCAACAAACAACACCGATCTAGGTCACGGCGACACCGTTTCAGCTTGGGCCACCGTCATTATTCTTATGGTCTCTTCTGTTGTCTTGACCGCAGGCATTTGGTTCGCTAGTTCAGCAATGATCGTCGCCGGCGTCGTTCTGCTGCCAGTTGCATTCGCTGCGGGCTTCTTTTTGAAGAAGGCCGGCTACGGCAAGGGCGGCAGCAAAACCAAGAGCGCTCACTAGTGCTCGAGGGGCTGTTTCTCGGCTCAATTGAAGATGCCGCAAAGAGACAAGAGTCTCTGCCAACGGCCGAATTAGAAAAACTCGCAAGCAAGGCGCCAGCCGCCTTAGACTCCCTTGCTTTTCTTTCTAAGTCAGAGAACATCAAGATTCTCGCAGAGGTAAAGAGAGCCTCACCGTCTCGCGGAGACTTGGCCGAAATTTCTAGCCCGGCTGATCTCGCCAAAACCTATGCCGACTCGGGCGCAAGCGCTATTTCAGTCTTAACAGAACAAAGAAAATTCAAAGGGTCGCTCGAAGACCTAGTTGCTGCGCGGGCGGCCGTCTCGGTGCCAATATTGCGCAAAGACTTCATTGCAAACGAGTACCAAATTCTCGAGGCCCGCGCCGCGGGAGCAGACATAGTGCTGCTGATTGTGGCTGGCTTAGACCTGGCTACGATTTCAAGACTCAAACACTTTGTCGAAGAACTCGGAATGGTCGCTTTTGTAGAGACCCACAGCGCCGAAGAGGTGAAACTAGCCGTAGACCTCGATAGCAAAATGCTTGGTGTGAATGCTCGAGACCTGAGCACATTCGAAACAGATCGCAACCTCTTTGCGAAGATCGTTGATCTCATTCCAGAATCGACCATCAAGGTGGCCGAGAGCGCCGTTCGAAATCTTGATGACGTCAAGCACTACCGTGCGGCTGGTGCAGACGTGGCTTTGGTGGGCGAGGCCTTGGTAACCGGTGATGCCAAATCACTACTTCGGCAATTCACGAGCGTCTAAGCAACTTAGAATTTATGCCATGACTAACTTGCGCGATGAAACCGGACCATACTTCGGTGAATACGGAGGCAGGTTTGTTCCCGAGTCACTTATCGCCGCTCTCGACGAGCTAGAAGAGACCTACCGAATCGCCAAGGCTGACCCAACTTTTCAAATCGAGTTGGCTGAATTGCACAGAACCTATACGGGCAGACCTTCGATCATTACCGAGGTAAAGCGCTTTGCCGAACACGCCGGCGACGTTCGAGTCTTTCTTAAGCGCGAAGACTTGAATCACACTGGTTCACACAAGATCAACAACGTTCTAGGGCAAGCCCTATTGGCGAAGCGAATGGGCAAGAAGCGCATAATCGCAGAGACCGGTGCTGGTCAGCACGGAGTCGCTTCGGCAACCGCGGCTGCACTATTTGGCCTTGACTGCGTCGTTTACATGGGAGAAGTCGACACAGAACGCCAAGCTCTCAATGTCGCGCGCATGCGTTTGCTCGGTGCCGAAGTTGTTGCCGTAAAGACCGGCAGTCGCACACTAAAAGATGCGATCAACGAGGCACTCAGAGACTGGGTCGCAAACGTCGAGACGACTCACTACCTACTTGGCACAGTTGCTGGGCCACACCCGTTTCCGACGATGGTCAGAGATTTTCACAGCGTAATCGGCACCGAGGCGCGTCAGCAGATGCTCGACGAGTTTGGTTTTTTGCCAACAGCTCTCGCCGCCTGTGTCGGCGGAGGTTCGAACGCTATCGGCCTTTTTCATGCGTTCTTAGATGATGAAGATGTCGCTCTCTACGGTTTTGAAGCTGCTGGCGAAGGCATGCACACCGACAAACATGCCGCGACGTTGAACTACGGAAGACCCGGTGTACTTCACGGTGCGAGAAGCTATATGCTTCAAGACGAAGACGGGCAAACCATCGAGAGCCACTCGATCTCTGCCGGTCTTGATTATCCGGGTGTTGGTCCAGAGCACTCGTGGCTGAAAGACCTTGGGCGAGCAAACTACATGGGAATCAGCGACGACGAGGCGATGAGCGCTTTGCGTCTGCTCTCACAGACCGAAGGCATTATTCCTGCCATTGAGACAGCCCACGCGTTGGCTGGTGTTTTGAAACTTGGCAAAGAACTTGCTTCTGGTTCAAGCATCTTGGTGAACCTCAGCGGCCGCGGAGATAAAGACATGGAAACCGCTGCGAAATACTTTGGGTTGATCTAGTGAACGGCACAAGCAAGACGGCAGCAGCACTGGCCAACAATCGTCAGGCCGGTCAGGGTTCACTCATCGGATACTTTCCGCTCGGCTACCCAACCCTTGATGCCTCAGTCGACGCTGCGATAGCAATGTGCCAAAACGGCGTAGATGTTCTCGAACTTGGCATTCCTTATAGTGACCCGGTCATGGATGGCATCGTTATTCAGGAGGCCACCGCCGAAGCTTTAGCAAACGGTTTCAAACTAAAACAAACGTTTGACGCGATTCGCAGAATTACCGAAGCCGTCGAAACTCCGGTTTTGGTTATGACCTACTGGAACCCGGTCATTCAATATGGCGTCGAAAAATTTGCAGAGGATCTTTCTGACGCAGGCGCGGCAGGGCTTATCACTCCAGACTTGATTCCAGATGAGGCAGGCGAGTGGCTCGAAGTTTCAGACAGGCTCAACCTTGACAGAGTCTTTCTTGCGACTCCGACATCGAGCGAAAAGCGCATGCAAGCCGCTTGCGAATTGAGCAGGGGTTTTGCATACGCCGTTTCGACAATGGGAATCACTGGAGCTCGCACAGAGGTTGATCAATTGGCTCGCCAAGTTGTTCAAGGAATTCGTAGCACGAACACAAACCAAAACGCTGCCGTTGGCATCGGAATCTCGACAACCGACCAAGTCAAAGAGGTCAACGAATATGCAGACGCCGCCATCGTAGGCTCGGCTTTCGTAAAGGCCTATCAAGCAGGCGGTCTGCAGGGTCTTGTTGAAAAAGTGATCGAGCTAGACCCAAAGAAATGATGAAATGAACATTTTGCACAGCATTCCGAGCCCAGAGATCTCGTTCTTTGAGGTTGGACCATTCCGAATTCATTTCTACGCGCTATTTATCTTGACCGGGATCGCATTCGCAATTTGGTTCGGCAATCGAAGATTCGTCGCACGTGGTGGCAGTTCTGGCGCCATTCTCGACATTGCGCTGTGGGCCGTGCCATCTGGCATCATCGGCGGGCGTTTTTACCATGTGATCACTCACGCAGACTATTACTTTCACGAAGGAGCAGACCTATCCAAGGTGTTTGCAATCTGGGAGGGCGGTCTTGCAATCTACGGGGCTCTAGTTTTCGGAACTCTGGGTGCCTACCTGGGGGCGAGGACCGCAGGCATTCGTTTTCTCTCGTTTGCAGATGCAATTGCACCTGGTGTGATTGTCGCCCAAGCCATCGGTCGACTAGGCAACTACTTCAATAACGAACTATTCGGCCTGCCAACCAACCTGCCTTGGGGTCTCGAAATATCGAGCCTCAACGATGCTTACCCAAAGGGTTTGCCGCCGGGCGTGCTCTTTCACCCAACCTTTTTGTATGAAATCATCTGGAACCTGCTTGGTTTTGCAGCCTTGATTTGGCTCGACCGCAAGTACCAGCTGCGTTGGGGCCGCATGTTTGGCCTATACCTAGTGACCTATTCGATCGGCAGAGCCTTTATTGAGAGCATTCGCATCGACCCGAGTGACTACTACTTCGGCCTCAGAACCAATGTTTGGTCTGCGATCTTCGGTGCCATAGTTGGCCTAGCAATCATTTGGTGGTCGCGACGCAGCCATCCGGGTATCGAGACCTCGGTCTATCTGCCTGGCAAAGAGCCGGTTATCGAGCCAGAAAGTGACGCAGCTGCTAGCAATGGCAAAAGCGACGATGCATTAGACTCAAAAAGCACCAAAGCCGCAACTACACAATCTAAGAGTTAGCGGATTAGCGCCAAAAGCGCGGCTTTTCAATTTTGTTCTCGCCTCGCGAGCCACTTTGGGCCAAGGATGTCCCTCTGATTATTCGATTGGAGTCTGGCATGTCTGGAATGTCGCCTTTTGCTAAGTTCCGCACTGCGCCAGCCGCATCTGGCCTCTATGACCCAAGTCGCGACAAAGACGCCTGTGGCCTTGCCATGGTTGCAACCCTTCGCGGAAAAGCTGGCCACGACATTATTGCGACCGCACTAAACGCCCTGCGAAACCTAGAGCACCGTGGAGCAGTTGGCTCTGACGCAGGCACCGGTGATGGCGCAGGCATTCTTTCGCAGATGCCAGATGCCTTTTTGCGTTCGGTTGTTGACTTCGAACTTCCGGCAAAGGGTAGTTACGGCGCCGGACTCGTATTTCTAGACGCAGACGATTCAATTCGTCTCGAATCAGCATTCGCAAATCTTGCAATTGAAGAAGGTCTCGTCGTTCTTGGCTGGCGTGATGTTCCGGTTAAACCCGAGGTGCTCGGAGATCTTGCACGTGAGGCGATGCCTCTGATTCGACAGGTGTTTGTCGGTTCTGAAGATGCTCTAACTGGCATGGCACTTGAGCGAAAGCTATATCGCCTGCGCAAGCGCAGCGAGATTTCGCTCGGTGCTTACCACCCGTCTCTTTCTTCACGAACAATCGTCTATAAGGGAATGGTTACGACCCTTCAGCTTGAGCCGTTTTACCCTGATTTGAGCAACGAGCTGTTTGAGTCGACACTTGCGCTTGTCCACTCACGTTTCTCGACAAATACTTTTCCTTCTTGGCCGCTCGCGCACCCGTTCAGAATGATTGCTCACAACGGTGAGATCAACACCGTGAAGGGCAACAGAAACTGGATGCGCGCCCGTGAGTCGCAGTTGAGCTCGGAGGCTCTTGGCAACATCTCGCAGCTAACCCCGATCATCACGCCAGACGGAAGCGACTCAGCGTCATTCGACGAAGTTGTCGAGTTGCTATACATGGCTGGTCGCTCTTTGCCGCACGCCATGATGATGATGATTCCCGAGGCCTGGGAGAAGCAGAGCGACATCGACACCGCTCGCAAGAACTTCTATGAATTCCACTCGATGCTTATCGAACCGTGGGACGGCCCAGCTGCTGTGGTATTCACCGATGGCGAGCTTGTCGGAGCAACCCTCGACAGAAATGGTCTTCGCCCGGGTCGCTACGTAATCACCGATGACGGCTTGGTGGTGCTCGCATCAGAGATTGGTGTTGCAGACATCGACCCGAGCAAGATTGTTCGCAAGGGCCGCCTGCAGCCGGG
>JBEGTK010000011.1:0-10197 GCA_041179445.1 Actinomycetota bacterium
ATCTGAGTTGTCGATTTTGCAGGCCACCGATGGACGACTCAAATAGCCGGCCTCGAGGCTGCCCTCGGCGAACTGCACGCCGGTTAGCGGAGCCGTGACGAACTTCGGCGTCGGGGTCGGTTCTGCCGTTGGGTTTGCCTGCGGACTGCAGGCCGCGAGCGCGATCGCCATCGCTGCGATCGATGTGAGCTTGAATGCTCTGTTTGTTCTTGCCGACCTAGTCATGTGGTCATTCTATGACTCGCTGTGCTGCCACAGGGATATACGGCTAACCACTCATTTTTGTTCGCTAAACCATACAATCCTCTACATTTAACTGTCGGCACATTCGCTTTGACGAAGAGGGATTTCATGTTTAAAAAATTTACCGCCAGCCTTTCGGCCTTCATGCTAGCCCTGACCGCGCTCGTGTTTATGCCGCAATCGGCAAACGCAGCCATCAGCGATGCTTGCGGTGTTGCTGCTGGCACCCCTGCCGTCACATTCTTGAGCTCGGCAACCTTCGGCATCGACGCCGCTCAGGGTTATGACGCGCAATACATTGGCTACAAGATCAATTCGCCAACAGCGGTTAAGAACCTCTGGGTCAAACTCGACACATTCGCAGGTGGCAGCGTAACTCTCGCGCCAAGTCAGCCAGCTGCTCAGGCAAGCGGTGACGTTGCAGCAGCAACCGACATCTACACATACTTCTTGGCGAAAGCCACGACAACTACTACTACTGCGCAGACACACCGCGTTGTCTTGTATGCAGGAAACCCAGATCTAGCCGGAGCAACTGCACTTTGCTCAAAGACAAGCTCGTTTGCACGCGTTGAAGATGAAATCACAGCAAACGCAAACAAGGTAGACAACATCACAGTTAACGTTCCTGCTGGAACAACTCTTGGTGGAAACGTCACCGTGACTGCGACTGGTTCAACCGGAACCGTTGGTGCTGGCCCTGCGTATGCACCCGGCATCATCATGCTTACTCCGTCTCCAGTTTCGACATTCCCTGCGAATGCTTGGCGACTCGTTGCAACTCAAATTAACTTCACCTCGGGTGTGACAGCAACGCATAACAACATTCTTTATCTCTCTGCCCAAGATCAAGTTGGCGGCGGTGCGAACCGAAACTACAACGCGGTCTACACATTCAAGGCAGTTGCGCAAGCGAGTTCACCGGTGACGCTAACACCGATTCAGTACTTAGCGTCTGGCACTCAGATTAAAGAAACCGGATCTCTGCCAACAGGTGCGGCACTGCAACCACTGCCTGTTGTTGAGAACAAACTAACTATTTCGAAGACTTCTGCATCTTCGACCGTGCCTGTCGGTGGTGGCAACATTCAGTACACCGTCACCGTCTCTAACGGTGCTGCTGGTGCTGCCGTAATTGACGATGTTGTTGACACGTTGCCTGCAACCACCAGTTATGTAGCCGGCTCTAGCCTCATTAACAACGTTGCAGTTACCACTGAAGCCGGGGTTTTGAACTACGACTCGGCTAGTCGAAAACTGGTTTTCAATGGCCCGCACACTATTCCGGGCAACGGATCAAAGACTTTCAAATATTCAGTGGCATTTCCGGCGACTGCAAGCGCAAGCTATTTGAACACCGCTGTTGCCTATGTTGGCGGCACCACAATCGACGCCACTTTGACAGCGACCGACAATAACCCAGCAGGCGCAACTGTGGTTCAGGGAACCGTCGCACCGATTGTGTCACCGACCACGGTTTACACACCAAAGGGAACAACTCGAACACTCACTCCTGCTGTAACCACCGACCCAAGCGCACCGATTACTGCGTGGTGCATTGTTGACCCTGCTAACTCAGCTAACTGCACGGCTGGGCCATTCACAGTTGCAAACGTTGGAACCTGGACAATCGACACAACTACTGGATTGATCACTTTCGTTCCGGTTTCGACTTTTACCGGCACTGCAACCATCGGTGCAAAAGCAACTAACTCAGTTGGACAATCGGCTGCAGCAACGCAAACCGTAATTGTTGTTCCACCACCAACCGTGACCAACGCAACAGCTACTGTTCCTGCCGGCAGTGCTGGCACGCTGTCACCTGTTGCCACTGCAAGTTCTGGTGCAAACATCAACTACTCGAGCGCCTGCATCGTTGACCCTAGCGACAGCGTCTGCAAGACGACAGTGACCGTTGCAGGCGTCGGAACCTATGTGGTTAACCCTGCAGATGGTGCTGTTAATTTCACGGCAGATGCAAACGCATCACCTGGTGTAAAGCCAGCGTTGACCTACCGCATTGCAGACTCGATGGCACAGACAGCTACGGCTACGCTGACAGTCACAATCACTACACCTGCACCGACCATCATCGGAGCCGCCACTACAACCATCACCACCACTCCGGTCACTCTGTCACCGACAGTAACCGGAACCGGCTTGACCAAGTGTTTGATTGACCCAACCACAAGCAACTGTGCAGGCTCGAGCACACTCACTGTTGCTGGCGAAGGCACATACGTGTTGAACAACGACGGTTCGGTTACATTCACCGCCGTTGCTGGCTTCACCGGCATCAGCACGGTTGACTACAAGGTCACCGATGGCGTGAACAGCGCAACCGGCACGCTGACCGTAACCGTCAACCCAGTAAACGTGACTCCACCAGCCGCGACCCCGCCACCAGCTCCGGTAATCACACCGACTCCTGGCAGCGGCCCGGTCAACACTCCAATCACCTTGACTCCAAAGGTCACTCCACCAGCTCCTGGAGCGCCTGGTCTTTGCCTCATTGACCCAGTCAAGAAGGTCTGCAAAGAAGTCGTTGTGATCAAGGGGCAAGGCACCTGGACTCTCAACCCGAATGGCACCGCGACCTTTACTCCGCTGCCTGGCTGGTATGGAACCAGCACCGTAATCATGCACGCTTGGGATAGTTGGGGTCAAACCGACGACGAACCGTTGACCGTCACGATTACCCCGCCTTCAAAGCGCCCACCTCGCATCATCACCATCGGAAACTTCATCGATGGTTCACCCGTAATCACTAAGGCAATCGCCGCTTCGATAACCGCTTTTGTGAAGAAATACAGTGACTACAAGAACGTCACCTGTGTTGGCTTTACAGAAGGCCCAACCGTTTTGAAGACCGACGCGGCTCTGTCACGACAGCGTGCGGTGAATGCTTGTGGCTACATCATGAAGACACTGAAGGCTAAGTTCGTTGTGCTTTCGATCACTTCTGGACAAGACACCGTTGAACACCCCGGTCGCCGTCGAGTAGTAATCACGCTGACCGACTAACGAGTTGAAAAGAAAATCCCTCGGCCAATTGGCCGAGGGATTTTTCTTCAACAACGCAGAGAAACAAATTTCTTATGGTGTTACAACCGGTGCTGGAGTTGGGCGAACCGGCTTGGTTGGAACGGTTGGCTTCACTGGCTTCACTGGGGCAACACCAAGAGCTGCAATCGCTGCGTCGCGAGTTGCAGTGGCTGAGGTTACCGCTGCGCGAAGTGCGGTTCGTGCCGCTGCCTTCTGCTCATCGGTGGTTGCAGCTGCAATCGCTGCGGCATAGGTGGTCTTCGCTGCGGTAACCGCAGTCTTGAACGCTTCGTTTACAACTTTCTTTGCGCCCATGTATGCGGTGTTCGCGGTTTTGAACGAATCCATCGCAGCCTGGAATGCTGTGCGGTCGGTCTTGAACTTTGCCATCGCCAACTTGTATGCATCCATGGCTACACGGAATGCCTTCTTAGCTGGGTCTGCAGTCTTTACAACCGGAGCGGTTGGTGAAGGCTGAGGTGCAGTCTCAACTGCCATGGCAATCGAGCTTGAACCGAAAATTAGTGATGCTGCTAGAGCAACTGTTGCCAATTTCTTTGCTGACATTTTTCGTCCTGTCTTGAGATCGTTTGATCTCGATAAATGAAGACTGCCAGAGGGGTTCTTAGAAAAGCCTTAGAAAAGCTTTCGCAGAGGGTTAGAACATTGGCGGCTACCTAAACTCAGAACAGGAGGCAAATCATGGTCAAAGCAACGATTCTCGTGGTCGATGACGAGCCGGGCGTTCGCGACATGCTTGCCGATGCCTTGCGAATGCAGGGATACGCGGTCGAAGTAGCCGCCGACGGGCACTCTGGTCTGAGAGAGATTCATGACGGCCATTTCGATCTTGTTATCAGCGATGTCAACATGCCAAAGGTTTCTGGCTTTGAAATGCTTGAGCGAATGCGAGCAACTGGCAACGAGACCCCTGTGATTTTGTTAACAGCTCGTGGCGATCGTGCCGATGTTGCCGTTGGCTTTCGCGCGGGTGCCGATGACTATGTGACCAAACCATTCGGCCTCGAAGAATTGCTATTGCGAGTTGCCGCGCGACTCAAGCACTTGGTTAGCGCCAAGGGCGATGTGCTCGAAGTTGGGCCGATTCGTCTTGATGAAGACTTGCACCAGGTGACTCGCGACGGTGAGTTGATTGAACTCTCTCCTACTGAATTCAGACTGCTTCAAGAATTAATGTTGCGAAGTCCGAAAGTTGCAACAAAGGGTTCGCTGCTCGATTCGGTTTGGGCAATTAACTGGAGCACCGATGTAACAGTGCTAGACACGTACATTTCTTATCTGCGCAAAAAACTGCACACCGACACCTGGCAGGGAATCAAAACCGTTCGCGGAATCGGTTTTCAAATTGAAGGCACCAAATGAAATTGCTAACCAAAATTTCACTTAGTGCGATTGTCGTAATTGCGCTTGCCATGATTGGTGGTGGCTATTCGCTAATTGAACTTAACTTCAAGAATGAATTGCAACGCACTGCGAACGCGCTTGACATTGCGGCAAAGCGAATCGATGCGAGCAATAACTCACTTAGCTCGGCCCTCGTGGTTGCAGACGAAACAGACACTCCCCTAACCATCGCATTCTTAGACATGGATGGCAACCTCACCACCATCGTCGAGAGTTCGGTTCAGCTCGATGTTGCTCCAGCTGCTGCAACCATTGATTTGGCAAAGAGCGAAGCTGTTTTGGTTGACGCCAAGAATGAGTATCAATTGCGAACTGTAGAGCTCAGCGAAAACGAGTTCATGCTCATCGCCACCTCAACGCAGACCGCGCAGCGCACTCGCGATGGCAACCTGCTCACTCTGGCTCTCGTCTCGATTTTCACCATCGTGATTGCCGGTGGCGCTGTGACGATTCTGATTCGCCGCGACCTAAAGTCGGTTATCGCAACCCTGGCCGGAACTGCTAGCCAAGAGCGCGAGACCCGCGAGAGCATGCAGACCTTTATGGGCGACGCGTCTCACGAGTTGCGCACCCCGCTGACCGTGATCAAGGGCTATGCCGAGCTGCTAGCTGCGTCTGGTGCAAAAACCAGCGCCGACCAACGCGAGAAGGCCTATTCGCGCATTGTCGAGCAGGTCAACCGCATGGATGACACCATCACCAGCCTGCTTCAGCTAGCCGAGGTTGGCTCGATCTCGAGCAACAGCTATGAAGCCGTTGACCTCAAGACGCTCGTGACTGCGGCCGTCGATGACCTGCAGGCACTAAACCCAAAGCGCAAAATCGAGGCCGACTTGGCAGACGTCGAGGTTCTCGGTTCTGCTGAGTTGCTCAGCCGCTTGCTTAACAACGCGATTGGCAACATCAACCGCCACACGGGCGAAACCGACAAGGTTCGAGTTTCGCTGACCACTGAGCGCAAGCAGGCCGTTCTGACTGTCGAAGACGGCGGCCCAGGTCTGCCAGAAGATGCCTATTCGAAGGGCATTCAAGGCTTCAGGCGTTTCGACGAATCGCGCAGTCGCGAGACTGGCGGAACCGGCCTCGGCATGACCATCATGAACTCAATCGTTCAGGCTCACAGCGGTGAAATGTCGATATCCAAGAGCGAGCTCGGCGGGCTCAAACTCGAAATCAAGCTGCCCTTAAACTAAAGGCATGGCCAAGACCGCAACTTTCGAATCGCTACCACGTGAGATTCGCACGGCTCTCTATCGCATCGACGAACCAGAACGATTCTCGATTCAGCGCAATCGATTTGAAGCCATCACGATCGTAAACACTCACCTATCTCGCGTTTATAAGTTCGTTCGCAAGAACAAGAAACTTGTCGCTTTGCTAGATAAAGAAATCGACAATCTCATTTTGCTGCGCAACAAGAAAGTTGCCGCACCGGCAGTCTTGAATCGCCAACCGCTCAAGCAATATGACATGGTTACCTATGCCTTTGTCGAAGGCGAGATTTTGCCTGGCAACCTTTTGCCGAAGCACACCAAGTTGCTCGCAGAGACTCAGCGCAAACTTCACCTAAGTTTTGAACGGGACGGTCGAAGCAAACTCGCCGACCTAAACGCAGCCCGAGCACTCAAGCCAATCTTCGCTAAAGCGAACGCAAGCGAGTTCGCTCCAGAACTTATAAAGTTTGCGCGTTCAATTGCAAAGCAGCTAAAGACCCACGAGCTCTCTCGCGAAGACATCACCTTTGTGCACGGCGATGCGCATTTTTGGAATGTCGTCTATCAGCAAGAGCGCGCGGTTCTAATTGACTGGGCCGAAGCCGGCTGGGCATCAAAGTATTACGACATTGGCGTGACCATCGAGGCTATCTTGCTCGAAAAGAAAGCCATGCAGCGCGAACTGATTCGTGCCTACCTAGACGAATACTTCGGGCTCGACAAACTTAATGAACGCGACATCAAGCTCATCGAACTGCACGTAAAGCTTCGTTTTCTCGAGGGCATGACTTGGCACCTAACCGAATCGAAAGAAGATCAGGTGCTCAACAAGGTGAAGAACGCCAAATTCGTCGACGACATGTGGCGCAAGGCCGTGCGCTTCGACCTCACCGCTGCGATCAAGTAATCGCCGCGAGCGCGGCATCCGTGCAATCTGCATCGCGCAACATTGCGCATAGAAAAAGGGCCCGGCATTTCTGCCGAGCCCTTCTCTTTTAGCTAATTAGCTACGGTTTCCTAGACCCTTTGAAACCATTACTAGCAAACCGGTTACAACGGTTCCGATAGCAATAGCCAATAGGTAGGTGAATGCGCCAGAGCCCATCAGTGGAACAACGAAGATTCCACCGTGAGGAGCCTGAAGCTGGTTGCCGAATGCAGCAACTAGAGCACCAGTCACACCAGAACCGATCATGATTGAAGGAATCACGCGGATTGGGTCAGCAGCTGCGAATGGAATCGCACCTTCTGAGATGAATGATGCACCTAGTAGCCAAGCAGCCTTACCGTTTTCGATTTCTGACTCGCTGAACAACTTAGGGCGAAGTGCAGTTGCAAGCGCGATTCCTAGAGGAGGAGTCATACCTGCAGCCATAACGATTGCCATAACAGCCCACTGAGGTGCGCTGGTAGCGGTGGTTGCAACAGCGGTTAGACCGGTTGCAGCGAAGGTGTAAGCAACCTTGTTAACTGGGCCACCCATGTCGAATGCCATCATTAGGCCAAGGATGATACCTAGAACGATCAAGCTGCCGCCGCTTAGGCCACCAAGCCATGAAGTTAGACCGGTAACTAGAGCGCCAACTGGAGCCTTTAGAACTAGAACCATTGCGAAACCGGTAACGATCGAAGCTAGCAACGGAATGATTACTACTGGCATCAACGGACGAATCCATGATGCAACCTTCCAACGGCTGATCCATAGTGAAACGAAACCAGCAAGAAGACCACCAAGGATTGCTCCAAGGAATCCGGTGCCGGTGCCTAGTGGGTTGCCGTCGAGGCCTGATGCAAGTGCACCAGCTACGAAACCAGGTGCAAGACCTGGGCGGTCAGCAATTGCATAAGCGATGTAAGCAGCCAACACTGGCACGAACAAAGCAAACAATGCCTTACCGATGAACATTACGAGGAATGCCCAGTTGCCAAGCTCCATTAGGTTCAATGAACCGTCAGCTGGAACCTTCATTAGAGCGGTGTCCCACGCCATGTGGGTTTCGCCACCAGTTGCTGCCTTTGCTAGCAAGAATGCTAGAGCGATCAAAATACCGCCGGCTGCAACGAATGGAATCATGTAAGAAACACCAGTCATGAGCCACTGGCGAATCTTGGTACCTGTACCTGCCACTTGTTTCTCCTTAGTTAGTTATTGCAATTTGTGAATCAACCAAAAGCAACGCGTTCGCTTTCGGGTTGTTACTTGTTACCAAAGAGGTTCGCAAAGAAACCTCCCTTTTTCTCGCCCGCTGGCTTCTCTGCCTTCGGGGTTTCATCTTTCTTGGGCGCAGCTGACTTGCCGTCGCCAACCAGGGCGGCGCTTCCGTCTGCTGCTGCTTCAAGTACTCCCGTAATTAGGTCGGCTGCGCCTTTCATGGCTTTCGCAACTCCAACCTGAACATACGGCTTGCCGTTGAATCGAGCTCGGTCTTTCACTTCGAGATCGACGGCGAAGATTACTGCGTCTGCTGAATCAATTACGTCTTGCTTGATTGGGTTTGATCCGGCAGAGCCTTGGGTCTCGACGATTACTTCGTGACCAAGCTTTTTGCCAGCCTGCTCTAGAGCTTCGGCTGCCATGTATGTGTGTGCAATTCCAGTAATGCAGCTAGTGACTGCAACGATCTTTGCCATTTATTTCTGTACCTCTCTGGTTACGATTTCAGCGATTGCTGAAGGGTCTTTCTCTGCGCGCAATGCGTCGCAGAAATCTTCGTGCATAACTTTGCGCGCGAGTGATCCGAGAATTTCGAGGTGTGCGCTTTCACCAGATGCTGGTGCCGCGATTAGAAAAATCAAAGTTGACGGGCCGTCATCAGCACCGAAATCGATTCCAGTTTTTGACGTTGCAACGGCAACCGAAGGCGTTGTAACCAAATCGCTTTGTGCGTGGGGAATAGCAATTCCGCCTTCAATGCCGGTCGGAAAGTGCTCTTCGCGTTTTGCAACCGCTTGCAAATATCCGTCGATGTCTGTGACTCGACC
This sequence comes from Actinomycetota bacterium, assembly GCA_041179445.1. Taxonomy (GTDB): domain Bacteria; phylum Actinomycetota; class Actinomycetes; order Actinomycetales; family Microbacteriaceae; genus Rhodoluna. The sequence continues at coordinate 8,910 of JBEGTK010000011.1, forward strand.
GGCAGCTACAAGACGCTCCGCGAGCATGCGAGTTGCTTCTTCTTTGGTGTTTGCATCGATATCTACGATGACGATTTCGGTGGTCGTGATTGGCTGACTCAAGAGATGACTCCTTCTGACTACAGGTTCATTTCTGTGCCCTCACGGGTGAACCGCCGTTGGTTATCGAAAAGACTACTGACCGTGTGGGGCTATCCGCAGTTCATTTGGCTAAAACATGGTCAGTTTTTTGGCCAATTTTTGTGGGATTTCTACAAACCCGTCGATTGGCGGGGCTGACGGTTTTAATGGCAAACTTGTGCCTACAAACGCCCGCAATCTTCGAAAGACTCTCAAAATGGCCATTTTCACCCACGAAGTCACCGTTCTAGACCCAATCGGCCTGCACGCCCGCCCAGCCGGCCAGATCGTGAAGCTAGTAAAAGAGTCAGAACTAGACGTGCAGATTGGCCGCCCTGGCGAGGAGTTTGCCAAGGCAAACTCAGCCCTTCGTCTGATGGCCCTAAAAATCAAGACCGGCGAGACCCTAACCCTCACCGTCGAGGCCGATTCTGAGGCCACAGCCGGCGAGATTGCCGCGCAAATTCAAGAGTTTCTAAAGGGCTAGGCACTTAGCGTGGCTTCTTCAAACAGCGCTCTGGCTCAAGGCTCGGTTCTAAAGGGTCTTGGCGTTGGCCTAAACGCCGTGGTCGCCGAGGTTTTTCGGGTTGCCCCGATGCAAGCGCTGCCAGCCAGAGCCAAATCGACCAAGTCTGTTGACGAAGAACGCGAGAGCCTTCGCAGCGCCATCGGTGCCGTTGGTGCTCACCTAGATGCACTCGGTGCCAAGGTTGGTTCGACATCTGCCGAGATTTTTGAGGCGCTCAAGTTCTTGCTTGAAGACGACGAATTGTTTGAAGTCGCCGAAGGCCACCTGAGCGAGGGTTGGACTGCAGCTGCCGCCTATGCCATGTCTGTCGATGAGTTTGCCGAGCTGCTCGGTGGCGACCCAGACTTCGACGAACGCGTTAAAGACCTTCAAGATTTATCGAAGCGCGTTCAGGCAGAAATTGCCGGAATCAAAGTCAACCTCGAATTGCCCATCGAGGGTTCATACGTAATTGTTGGCGAAGACTTTTCACCGGCAGACACCGCGCAGTTCACACCGGCAGTTGTTGGCGTGATCACGATCAGCGGCGGCCCGACGTCGCACACCGCAATCATTTGTCGTTCACGTTCGATTGCTGCTGTTGTTTCTTGTGCAGATGCTGTCGACCTCGTTGATGGCGATGTTGTTTTGGTTGACCCG
>JBEGTK010000012.1:0-13789 GCA_041179445.1 Actinomycetota bacterium
GGTCTCGTCGGTCATCCACTCGAGGGCAAGAATGCTCTCGCGGTATGCCTCGATCAGGTTCTGCACGAGGCCATCCATGCGTGCCTTTGCTGCAGGCGGAAAGTGCTTCTGAACATAAATTTCACCGACGGCTTCGCCGAGTGAACCTTCTACCGCTTGGACCGCGCGCTTCCAGCGTGCACGCATTTCTGGCTGACCAGTTAGTTTGCGACCATAGAACTCGAAGCGAGTGTTTACGAAATCTGAACTTAGATAAGGAGCCATCTGGTTGATTACATTGAACGACAACCATGCTTTGAGCGCGTCTAGATTCTCATCGGTGAACAGTGAACCAAGACCTTCGAAGAAACTCGGAGTCATCACAACGGTCTCTGCAAGAATTCGCTTCTCGAGCTTTGCTCCGTCAAGCCACAACTGCCAGTCATAGTTGCCGCTAGTTTTTTGTAATTCGTCGAATGACTTTAGGTTGTAAGTCTTCTCTGCATCGCGAGTCTCAACAACATTCCAGTGGTGAGTTGCAAGCGTTGTTTCAAATTCGAAAATTTTCTTCGCGCTATCTGCGGCTTCAGATTCTGACCAGCCAGCAAGCTCAAGCATCTGCGTGATGTAAGGCAGGTATGCATCTCTGAACTCTGCATACTTTTCTTCACGGTAGTAAGACTCGTCAGGCAAACCGAGGCCACCCTGATAAATGTTTACGAGGTAACGCTCTGGGTTGCCCGGGTCGTTGTTGACATACATGCCAAACAAACCATCAATGCCCTGCACCGAAAATTCCCCGAGCAACTTGTTAAGTTCTGCGATTGATGAAAGTTTTGCAATTCGATCTAGCTCGTCAGCAATTGGTGCCTTGCCAAATTCGTTCGCACGTGCTTCGTTCAAGAACGAGCCATACATGTCGCCGATCTTTTGGCTGACACCTGGCTGCGGATTTGCCGCTGCGTCTTCGAGAATTTCGCGCACCCGCTCTTCGCTGAGGTCACGCAAAATCATGAACGAACCATAGGTCGCCTGATCTGCAGGAATCTCTACCTCGTCGAGCCACTTGCCATTCGTGTGGCGAAATAGGTCGTCTTGAGGGCGGATGTTGGTGTCGAATGAGGCAACGTCGAGGCCTGGCTTGATAGTCATAACGCAAGGCTAAACTTTTAAACGTGGAACTACAAAAAATCATCCTGTATTACGGCTTCGCGCCGGTCGCCGACCCTGAGACCATGAAGCTCTGGCAGAAGACTCTTTGCGAGTCTTTGGGCCTAAAGGGCCGAATTCTCATCTCAAAGCACGGCATTAACGGCACTCTTGGCGGCGATATGAGCGCCTTGAAGAAGTATGTGCGCGAAACCAAGCAGTTTCCGGGCTTCGGCAAGATCGATTTCAAGTGGTCTGAGGGCACCGGAAACGACTTTCCGCGCCTAAGCGTCAAGAACCGCAAGGAATTGGTGGCTTTCACCACCCCAGACGAGATTACGGTCGATAAAAGCGGTGTAACCAACGGCGGCAAGCACCTAAAGCCTGCCGAGGTCAACAAACTTGTCGAAGAGCGAGGCGACGAAGTGGTCTTCTTTGACGGCCGCAACGCCTTTGAGGCCAAGATCGGCAAGTTCAAGAACGCCATCGTGCCTGAGGTAGACACCACTCACGACTTCGTCAAAGAGCTCGAATCAGGCAAATATGACCACCTGAAAGACAAGCCAATCGTTACCTATTGCACCGGTGGAATCCGCTGCGAGATCTTGTCTGCAGTCATGAAGAACCGTGGTTTCAAGGAGATTTACCAAATTCAAGGTGGAATCGTGCGCTACGGCGAGGCTTTCAAGGATAAGGGCCTCTGGGAGGGCTCTCTCTATGTCTTTGACGACCGCATGAGCATCGATTTCAGCGACGAGGCCAAGACCATCGGCGAGTGCGAAGCCTGCGCCGGCCCGACCAAGAACTTCATAAATTGCGCCAATTTGGGCTGCAAAGACCTAGTTTTGCTCTGCGAAGACTGCGCAGCCAAGCCTGAAAACCTGGTTTGCAAGCCGACCCACACCCGTGGGCGCTCAAAAGAGATGATTGGCTAGCCCAAACCCTGCTTAAAGTGAAAGCGGCCCGACTGAAAGGTATCGGGCCGCTTTTCTCTAACTAAGGAGAGGAACACGCGTTGTTCTGATTTCTAAGTTAGGCAACAAACCGCGCGAAACCGCTTGAAAACAGGCAACCCCAAGCAAGCGCACAGCAAACTCCAAGGTTGGCTCGTTGGGCTTGATTTAGGCCAAGAAAACGGGCTCAAAGGTAGGCTTGTCTTGAAAATGAGGTGTGGTTTTGGGCTTTCTTGAAAACTTTGAAAAGGGACTCGAGCGCATTGTCACGGGCGCATTCAGCAAGACCTTTAAAAGCGAGCTTCAGCCCATCGAAATCGCGGCCGCCATCAAGTCAGAGATGGATTCAAAGGCAAGCATCGTTAGCCGCGACCGCATCATCGCCCCAAACACCTACAGCGTTCGCCTTTCGGCAGCAGACTTTCAGCGCATGCGCGCTCTGGGTGCAAACCTGATCACAGAGCTCACCAACCTGACCCAAACCCACGCCATCAAGCAGGGCTTTCAGTTCGGCGCAGCCCTAGACATCAAGCTGATCGAAGACGGCAGCCTCAACCTCGGGCAAATCGTGGTTGCTTCGGCAACCGAAGAAATTGCCGTGACCTGGTCGCCGGCCCTTGATCTAGCTGGCAAGCGCTACCTGCTAACCGCCAGCCGCACCTCGGTCGGTCGAGATGCCAGCGCAGACATTCAGATCGATGACAGCGGTCTGAGTCGAAAGCACTTCGAAATTCTCTGGGATGGCTCGAAGGCGGGCATCCGTGATCTTGGTTCTACCAACGGCACCAAAGTTGATGGTCGCGCAATGAGCGAGAGTCCGTTGCAAAACGAAAGTCGCATTTCAGCGGGGCGAAGCGAATTCACTTTCAGAATTGTTGCGAACAAGGTGAGCAATGAGTGAGTTAGCTCTTTTTATCGTTCGAATTGCATTTCTTGTAGTTCTCTGGATTTTTCTGTTTAGCATCATTTCTGTAATTCGCGCAGACCTCTTTGGGCAAAAAGTCGTTTCTCGAGTTGCTGAGGCTAACGCTCCGCAACTTGTTTCTTCACCGGTGATTCCGGCAGCGCCAAGCAACAACCCGACTGAAACTCTGATGACAGCGCCAACCGGCATCAACGCAACAAAACTTGTAATTACAGAAGGCGATCGCAAAGGGCACACCCTTCGACTTGATCGTCGCGAAATTACCATCGGTCGCGCCGACAATAGCGACCTCGTGATCAGCGATGAATATGCATCGACACAGCACGCCAAGCTGGTTCTAATCAACAACGACTGGTTGCTTCAAGATTTGAATTCAACTAACGGAACCTACCTTGACGGATCGCGAATCGGCACACCCGCTGTTGTGAAACTCAACACTCCGATGCGCATCGGCAAAACCGTTTTCGAATTGCGGGCATAAGTTCCCATGTCGATAAAGACACAGAGCTTCGCGGCCTCTAACATCGGCCGAGTTCGAAAGAGCAATCAAGACTCTGGCTATGCCGGCTATAACTTCTTCTTTGTCGCAGACGGAATGGGTGGCCACGCCGGCGGAGACATCGCCTCTGCGCTAATTGCCCAGGGGGTGGCAAAGGCCGACCGCGTTTATGACAACACAGACGAGGCTGCAGAATCTGTCGTAGAGGCGCTGCTTGAAGCCAATTCAAAGCTTGCCGAGACCGTAGAGAATCACCCAGAACTCAAGGGAATGGGCACAACCTTCTCTGGAATCATCGTCACTGGCGACCTTGTAACGCTCACCCACATCGGCGACTCACGTGTCTTCATGGTGAGCGATGACCAGGTGAAACAGGTCACCAAAGATCACACATTCGTTCAACGGCTCGTCGACACAGGCCGCATCACACCTGAAGAAGCGCTGACTCACCCTCGTCGAAGTGTTTTGATGCGCGTGCTCGGTGATGTTGAAATCTCTCCAGAAGTCGACACCGAAATTTTCAAAGCGAAAGCGGGCGATCGCTGGATGCTCTGCAGTGATGGTTTGTCTGGAGTTGTTCCAGATGAAATCATCAACGAGATTTTGCTAAACAAATCGGTTGATGCAGAAGAGGCAACCGAACTTCTAATTTATGAAGCACTCGAACACGGTGCGCCAGACAACGTAACAGTTGTCGTTGTCGATGTGCTTTCTCCGACAGTGCAAAGTGACTATGTTGCAGAGCCTACATTTGTCGGTTCAGCGCAGAACGAAGTTGTAATTTCAACTAAGCGCGGTCGACGTCTCGTCGAGATTTTCAATCCGAGAATTATTCGCGACCTGCTTGTGCGTCAACCTCAAGATGCCGAGTTTGCCGCTGAGACCGAAGAGCTTCTCGAGCGCATAATGAATGAGACGCGAAGCAAAATTCGCTGGCGTCGAATTCGCGGGCTGGCGATTATTTTCTCTCTAATTTTTGGTGCAGTATTCCTTGGCAACGCTGCATACAACTACACGCAGACTCGTTTTTATATCGCAGAAGACAACGGATACGTTGCCATCTACCAAGGCATTCGCGAGTCGTTTGGTCCGCTTCGGTTTAGCCACGTCTATCAGCGCACCGACACTTTGGTTTCGAACCTAAACGAATATCAGCAGCAGCTCGTGAGCCGTTCGATTAGCGGCGACAGCTACGAAGACATTCTGAACAAGTTGGCAACCCTCAAGGATGTGGCCAAGTGACGACCACAAACACGGTAGCCATCGACATTCAAAAGTTGGCAAGAGTTGTTCCGCGAAATCGAAACATCGAACTGATGCTCTTGTTCTTTGCTGTTGGAATCAATGCTTTCGAATTGGCCCAGATTCAGCTTTCGACAATCGAGGTTCTCACTCTCGACTTGTTCACATACTGGGCTCCTCTGGTAGTCGCAGCATTCGCCCTGCACATGATTTTGCGCTTCAAGGCGAGCGAGGCAGATTCGTTGATTTTGCCCGCGGCCGTGGTTCTCAACGGGCTCGGAATAGCCGAAATTTATCGCCTAGATCTGGCGACCCTGGCAGCCGGCGGCTCAGAAGTTTTCGGCTTCAAGCAGGTCATCTGGACTGTCGTGGCCATCGCCGCCGCGAGCGCGGTGGTGCTTTTCGTGCCAAATCACCTGTTTTTGCGACGCTACATCTACATCTCTATGGTCATCGGTCTAGTCCTGCTGATCTCGCCAATGCTGCCTTTTATAGGCAAGACCATCAACGGCGCTCACCTCTGGCTGGCAATCGGGCCGCTGACCTTTCAACCGGGCGAATTAGCCAAGATTGCCCTGACCATATTCTTTGCCGGCTATCTGGTGACCAGACGCGACTCACTTGCCGTTGTTGGCAAGCGCTTCTTGGGTGTTCAGCTGCCTAGGGCTCGCGAACTTGGGCCAATCCTGGCTATTTGGGCGGTCAGCCTGCTTGTTCTTGTCGGTGAGCGCGATCTAGGCACCTCGCTTCTCTACTTCGGCCTCTTCTTGGTGATGATCTATGTGGCTACGGGGCGAGCTATCTATGTGGTCGTGGGTCTTGGCCTCTTTATTTCAAGCGCCCTGGTTGCCAGCCGAATCATGGATTACGTAAGTGGTCGATTCAACGCTTGGCTGAACCCTTTTGACCCAAGTCATTACGACGCCATTGGTGGCAGTTACCAGTTAGTTCAGGGCCTATTCGGCATGGCTCACGGAAGCGTGCTTGGCACCGGCCTCGGTGGCGGTGTTCCGCAATTGGTTCCGCTAGCCGAAAGCGACTTCATCATCGCATCGCTTGGCGAAGAACTTGGTCTCGCGGGAATCTTTGCAATTCTTGCGATTTACCTTTTGATTGTTGCTCGCGGCGTTCGAATTGCCTTCAATCACAGCGACGACTTCAGCAAGTTGCTCGCGGTTGGCTTGAGCTTCGTAATCGCGCTGCAGACATTCATTGTTATCGGTGGTGTAACTCGAGTGGTTCCGCTAACCGGTCTGACCACACCGCTGCTCGCAGCTGGTGGTTCGTCGCTTCTGGCCAACTGGATCATCATCGGTTTGCTCTTGAGAATTTCTGACACCGCCGATTCAAGAAATCGTGTGAACGGTGGTGGGCTATGAATCGCGAACTAAGACGTGTGGTTTTTGTAATTATCGCCATGTTCATGTCGCTGTTAGTTTCGTCTTCAATCATTCACGTGGTTGCTGCTGATTCACTCGCGCAAGATGCGCGTAACGTTCGCTCTGTTTATGACTCATACAAGACTCAGCGCGGAGCAATTTTGGTTGACGGTGAACCAATCGCCATTTCAGAAAAGTCAGACGACAGTTTTCACTATCTGCGCACATACAAGAGTGAAATGTATTCTGCAGTCACTGGCTTCTTCAGCTTCTATCAAGGGGCCACCGGTCTCGAATCAAAAATGAACAGCTACCTGACCGGCAAGAACTCAACCCAGTTCTTCGAACAGGTCAATGCTCTGCTTAGTGGAAACCCGGTTACGGGGGCCTCAATCGAATTGACCATCGACCCTGTTGTGCAGAAGGCAGCCTGGGATGCCATGGGCAACCTCAAGGGTGCGGTTGTCGCCATTGACCCGAAAACCGGAAACATCCTTGCAATGGTGTCTAAGCCTGGCTTCGATGCAAACCAACTTGCTGTGCACGACGGAACCGTGTCGAGCACGAACTATGCGAACCTGCTTGCCGATAAGCACAGCCCGCTTGTCAACAAGGCAATCAGCGGCAGTCTCTATGCCCCTGGTTCAGTGTTCAAGATTCTCGTGGCTTCGGCAGCCATCGAGAGCGGAAAATACACGCCAGAGTCGACTTTGCCGAACCCTGTGAAGTTCAAGCTGCCGGGCACTAATACATACGTGCAGAACAGCGGCGAGGGCAAGTGTGGTGGCAAGGCGACAGTTTCGATCGCAGACGCTCTTCGCTTCTCATGCAACGTTCCATTCGCTCAACTTGGCATTGCGCTCGGGCAAGATGCAATTCGCGCACAGGCAGAAAAATTCGGTTTCGGTGACGCAATCGATATTCCGTTGCGTTCAACTGCAAGCGTGTATCCGAAAAACATGGATGACGCTCAGGTCGGACTCTCGTCATTCGGCCAGTTCGACGACCGCGTGACTCCTTTGCAGATTGCAATGATTAGTGCGGCAATTGCCAACAACGGCACGCTCATGAAACCGAACTTGATTGAGAATGTTGTGTCTGCAAACTTGTCTTCGCTTTATGCGCCGACTCCACAAATTTATGGAACACCAGTTTCGTCTGCCACTGCAAGTTTAGTTCGCGACATGATGATTGGTGCAGTTGCGCGCGGTGTCAGTTCGAACGCAAAAATTGATGGCGTTTCTGTCGCCGGAAAAACCGGAACGGCGCAAAACGGAAAGAACGAGCCGTACACACTTTGGTTCACCGGTTTTGCTCCGGCAGATAATCCGAGAGTTGCAATCGCAGTTGTAATTGAAGATGGGGGTGGCATTGGTCAGGCAGGTCGTGGCAACACACTCGCTGCACCAATCGCCAAGAAAGTGATGCAGGCGGTGTTGCGCAAATGAAACCAGAAGTAGGTCAGATCTATGGGGGTCGCTACAAACTAATCTCACGAATCGCTATTGGCGGCATGGGTGAAGTTTGGCAAGCGCACGACCAAGTAATTCTGCGCGACGTCGCAATCAAAATTCTTAAGCCCGAGTATCTGGGCGACCCTGGATTTCTCGAGCGCTTCAGAACCGAAGCTCGTCACGCAGCAAAGGTGAACCACGACGGAATCGCAAACGTCTACGACTACGGCGAAGACTCTGGCAGTGCGTTCTTGGTCATGGAACTCGTGCCGGGCGACTCGCTCGCCAAGATTCTCGAGCGCGACAAGAGCCTGCCGACCGACAAGGTTCTAGACATTGTTGCCCAGACCGCGCGTGCACTGTTTGCAGCTCACGAAGAGGGCATGGTGCACCGCGACATCAAGCCTGGCAACCTGCTGATTACCCCAGACGGTCACGTCAAAATCACCGACTTTGGCATCGCCAGAGTCGCCGACCAGGTTTCTCTGACCGCCACCGGCCAGGTCATGGGCACGGTGCAGTACCTCGCACCTGAGCAGGCAACCGGCAAGCAGGCCAGCCCCTCGACAGACATCTATAGCCTCGGAATCGTTGCCTATGAGGCTCTAGCCGGCAAGCGTCCGTTCACGGGTGAGTCGCAAATGGCCATTGCCATGGCCCAGATTAACGAGACCCCACCGCCGCTGCCAAGCAACATCGACCAGCGGGTTCAGAACCTAATTCTCGGATGCCTCGCCAAGAAGCCGAATCAGCGCCCAGAAAGCGCAATGGTTCTCGCTCAGCGCGCCGAGTCGTTGATGAGTTATTCGCCAACCAGGGCCGTCAATACCAAGGTCATCGCGCAGGCAAACCTGACAGACAAGACCACCTTGATTCCGACATTTGAAGAGCCAAAGGTGAAAAAACCGATTGTTTGGCCATGGATTGCCCTAATCGGCTTGGTAGCCGTTTCTGCTGTCGCAATCGTTGCAGCAATCGTGATTGGTGCCATGACCCAGCAGCAACCAACCCCGACTTTCACTCCGCTGCCGAGCCAGAGCGCTACACCTTCGGTCAGCCCGAGTGCCACCGTCGAGATCTGGCCAAAAGACGTCGTTGGCTTGCCGCTCGAATTGGTCACAAGCGATCTCGAATCGCAGGGATTGATTGTCGAAGCGGTTCCGGGCGAGACCGTCGACCCGACCGACCCAAAGGTCAACACAATTTATGACGCAGCGCCACTCGGCACAATGCCGGTTGGCACAACAATTCGTTTGCTTTACTACGCACCGAGCTCAGAACCGACTCCGAGCCCGAGCGCAAGCCAATAAGTAAACTGAAAACTGAATGACTGGGAGATAAGTTTTGTCTGAAAATAAGCGACTGATTGCTGGCCGTTACGAAATCGGCAGCCTAATCGGACGCGGCGGAATGGCCGATGTTTATGAGGGTCTCGACACTCGTCTCGGTCGCACGGTTGCAATTAAGTTGCTCAAGAGTGACTTGGCAAATGATCCAAGTTTTGAAGACCGCTTTCGCCACGAAGCTCAGGCATCTGCCCGCATGGCTCACCCAACCATCGTTCGCGTTTATGACGCTGGCGAAGACATCGAAAAAGATTCACGCGGCAACGACGTTAAGCACCCTTACATCATCATGGAATATGTCAAAGGCAAATTGCTTCGCGACATTTTGCACGAGCGTCGTCTCTCAATTGAAGAGGCTGTCAACTATGCAAGCGGCGTTCTAACCGCTCTAGAGTTTTCACACAAGGCCGGTGTGATTCACCGCGACATTAAGTCGGCAAACATTATGATCACCGACAACGACCAGGTGAAGGTCATGGATTTCGGAATCGCCCGTGCGATTTCTGACTCATCTGCAACGATGGCAAACACCGTTGGCATCATGGGCACCGCGCAATACTTCTCGCCTGAACAGGCGAAGGGCGAAAATGTTGATGCGCGCACCGACCTCTATTCAACCGGTGTTCTGCTTTATGAAATGCTTGCCGGTCGCGCTCCGTTCAAGGGTGACACCGCAGTCTCGGTTGCTTACCAGCACGTTAGCGAAGCGGTTGTTCCGGCTTCGACCATCGTTTTCAAAGTGCCGAAGAGTTTCGCGATCACCTAATCGCGGCCGCAAACGGCTCGCCGCTAACTGTGAACCGCCCGCTTGAGAACCTAACTGGCGAGGCTGCCCCTGCGCCTAAGCCAACGGTTGAGGAACTAACCGAAGAGAAGACCGACCTCGATGACTTTGAGGCTCTTCTTTCAGCTGCAGACACCTCGGCTACCACCGTTATGCCCGCTCACCCAATCGAAAAAGACACAGCACCGGTTGATGTTCCAACGGCCATTCAGCCGACCGAAGATGAGACCCTGCCAAACACCAACCCGTTCGCTGCTTTGGGCGTTGACCTGCACGCACCTGAGACTGCGCCAACTTCGATTCCCCGCAACGGTCGCCCAGCTGCTGGTTTGCTCTGGGGTGTCGGCAGTGGCGTAACCGTTGTTCTTGTTGGCTTGATTGTTTGGCTCGTCGCATTCGGTGCAAACTTTAACTTCAACATCACACCCGGTCAGGGCGGCATCGCGGTAAGCGATGTAGTTGGCAAAACATATTCAGAGGCTTACTCGACTCTCACCGGTGAACACCTCTTAGTGGTCAAGCAATATCAAGCGAGCGACACCGCTCCACTTGATCAGGTGCTCAGCACTGATCCGGTAGCCGGCACGCGTGTTCCTGAAAACACCAGCATCACGGTTTATGTTTCATCGGGTGCAGAGATGGTTTTGGTTCCGAGCTTGCAAGGTCTAACTGAAGAGCAAGCAAAGCTTGCGATCACCAACGCCAAATTAAACGTCGGAACAATCACTCAGGCAAACTCGGCGAGCGCGATGCTCGGCCAAGTTACTGCGTCTGATCCATTGCCGAACGCGCAGGTGGCCCCTGGAACAATTGTGAATCTTGTAATTTCAAACGGCAAGGTTTTGGTTCCTGATGTTCGCAATCTTTCAATCGACGATGCTCGTTCGCTATTGACCGCTCCTGATGTTGCACTCACGGTAACGATCACAACGAAAAACAGTTGCACCGGAACCCAGGGAACAATTGTTGTTGATCAGTCGATTGCTGCGGGCTTGGCCAATCAGAAGTCGGCCATCGTGCTTTATGTTGCTTGCAACAACTAGCTAAGGTTTAGAACTTCACCATCGGGCTGAGTGACTTTGCGCGCTCTGCCGCGCCGGCAAGACCAATGCTCTCGAGCCAGTTGCCGAGCATCTGATAGCCGCTCTCGGTCAGCACGCTCTCAGGGTGAAATTGCACTCCATAGATCGGCTTTGAGGCGTGCTGCACAGCCATGATGATTCCGCCTGCTGTGCGGGCGGTGACCACTAGGTCGTCAGGAACAGTCGAGTCAACGATTGCCAGCGAGTGATAGCGGGTGGCGTTGAAGTTCTGGGGAACATCCTTGAAGACCAAAGAATTGTCGTGCTCAACTTTCGAGGTCTTGCCGTGCATCAACTCTTCGGCGTTGGTGACGGTTGCCCCCATGGCCTCTGCAATGGCCTGATGGCCTAGACAGACCCCGAAAATCGACTGGTTTGTGGCAAGGGCGTTCTTGACTGCTGCGATGCTTAGCCCGGCTTCTGCTGGAGTGCCGGGGCCAGGGCTGATGAGCACTGCGTCGAAACTTGCCATCAGTGCAGGCAGCTCTTCTGGGCTGACTGCGTCATTGCGGAGCACCTCGGTCTCAGCGCCAAGCTGCTGCAGATAGCCGTTTAGCGTGTAGACAAAGCTGTCGTAGTTGTCGAGCACCAGAATTTTTGTCATTTGCCTTAAGCCTAACTAATAGAATTGTGGCTATGTCAGACGCAAAGAAGAAGTCAAGCAAGCCAGCTCGCTCAGAGAAGTCATCGAACGAAGACGCACCAAACGCAGTTTGGTTCAAGCCAGTGATGTTCGGTTTCATGCTTCTCGGCTTCATCTGGATCATCACTTATTACGTGACCGAGGCTCAGTATCCTCTTGGCGCAGCTACCAAGCCGCTTGACCTCAAGAACTGGAACATCTTGATCGGCTTTGGCATCGCCATGGTCGGCTTCATGATGTCGACCCGCTGGAAGTAATCTACAAAATTCCGTATGAGCTGACCTGGTAAATCGTCAGACCAAGCAGCGCGGCGACGAGCGCCAGCAATCCAAGAATTTGATTTGATTTTTGCTCTGCCTTGCGCGTGCCAGCATAAACCGCTGCCACCGCTGCACCAACAGCCAGACCACCGAGGTGTGCCTGCCACGAGATTCCCGGATTCAAGAAGCTGAACACAAGGTTGATTGCAATCAATCCGGTGAGCTGGCCAGAACGCTCGCCGATAGCGCGAAGCAACACAAAGTATGCACCCATCAAACCATAGATCGCGCCAGATGCGCCGACTACCGAAGTGGTTGGGTCACTAAACAGCAGCACGGCAACAGAGCCGCCGAAAGCTGCAATCAGATAAAGAGCAAGATAGCGAGCTCTGCCGAGCATCGGTTCAATAACCTGACCGAAGATGTAAAGCGTGTACATGTTGAAAATGATATGCAGCCAACTGCCGTGCATGAAAGCAGAAGTCAGCATCTGCCACGGGGCTATTGTCGTTGCGATTGGCGTATAGGCGAAATAAATTTCTACCCTCTGACCAAATGGCGAAAGCTGCAGCAGCCAGACAACTGCGTTGATCACCATCAGCGCAAGTGTGACTCGCGGTTGAGCACCTCGTAGTGCGCGAGAACGCTGGCGACTCACCTGTTCTGGTGTGCCGCCAGCGTCATCCGGGCATAGAAAACCTACAGCCGCTTCAACCTGGCACGCTGGGCAAATGAATCGCTCGCAGCGCTGGCAACGAACGTATGCCTCGCGATCAGGGTGGCGGTAGCAGGTCATGTTGTTTTTATTCGAAGCTGATTGATTCGATTACAACGTCTTCGTGCGGGCGATCTGAGTGATCGGTCGCAACTGCTGCAATCGCGTCAACAACCTTGCGTGACTCTTCGTCAGCAACTTCGCCGAAAACGGTGTGCTTGCCGTGAAGGTACTGAGTCGGTGCAACAGTGATGAAGAACTGTGAACCGTTGGTGCCTGAACCATCAAAATTCTTGCCGGCGTTAGCCATTGCAAGCATGTATGGCTCGTTGAAGTGACGGTCTGGGTGTGGCTCGTCGTCGAAGTTGTAGCCTGGTCCGCCGCGGCCGGTTCCGGTTGGGTCTCCGCCCTGAATCATGAATCCGCTGATGATGCGGTGAAAGATTACGCCGTTATAAAAAGGCTTGCCGGTCTTCTCGCCGGTAGCCAAGTCAACGAAGTTCTTGACGGTCACAGGCGCTTCGTTGCCAAACAAGTTGATCTTGATAGCGCCGTGGTTGGTGTGCATGGTTGCGATTTGTGTGTGAGTCATTGCTCTATTCTCGCATTGCTCAGTCGTGGAATTCGGCTGTATTCAACTCGGGGGTTCGGCGGTTGAACGAAATCAGCAGTGCCGCACCAAGGGTCAGCAAGCCAAGCACAAGATAAACAGACTGCAGTGCGAAGGCGTCGATAGCCAGACCAACGACGACCATTGACAGCATCGGGCCGCCCGACCAAATTGTCATTTCGAGACTGAAAACGCGGCCTCGCTCGTTGGCCGGCACCTTGCGCTGAATCACGGTGTTTAGCAACGGCGCTAGCGGGCCCCAGGCGAATCCGAGAATCACTCCGAGCAAAATCATAAAGATGTAGTCGGGTAAGAACGCCATCAAAACCACCGGAATTCCGACACCGAGAAGCCCAATTCTGAGAATTGTGCTGAAACTGAAGTGCTTGGTGAACACTTCGAACATCAGCGAAGAAGCCGAGGTCGAGGCTGCCATTGCTGTCAGCAAAAAGCCGAGCCCGGCGGGGTTCTCAGTCATGCTGAAGTATCTCGGCAGAACCAACATCTCAATCGGAATGTAAATCAGCGCGAGGGTCACAAACGCCATCATCACAATCAAAACCGAAGGTGTCTTGAACAAAGTTCTAAAGCCTTGGGTTGCATAGAACAAGAAGTTGCCGTCTGCACTTGCGTCGTGTTCTTCGTGACGCTCGTGCACACGAATCAAGAAAGCGAACAAACCGCTTAGAGAGCCAATCGCTGCAACTGCATAAAACACCTCGTACTGATTCATCATGCTCAAGAGCAACGCGGCGATTGCTGGCCCGGT